>NZ_JANGAA010000084.1:0-220 GCF_024461705.1 Blautia sp. DFI.9.10 | reverse complement strand
ATGTAGCTCCGAAGGAAACATCCGCACCGAACACACCGTTGAAGATGAACGGTATAACGGCCACGATAACATGACCTACTGCACCTATAAATATAATATAATTCAGGATTTTAGTCAAATTATCTGAAGTCGGTTTTCCCGGACGGATGCCTGGGATAAAACCGCCGTGCTTTTTGATATTATCGGCTACTTCCATCGGATTAAAGGTAATTGATGTATA
>NZ_JANGAA010000083.1:0-220 GCF_024461705.1 Blautia sp. DFI.9.10 | reverse complement strand
TATGATACTCCGGTAACAGAAAAACTCCCATCAGTAACCACGCGATCCGTGTGCTGCAAAGGACTGCGCAGCCATGAATGCAGGAGAACCGGGCATGATCGCGAGCAGCAATATGGCGACAGCGATCACGCACCCGCCCATTGCCAGTTTTACTATTCTTCTTAATGACACCTATGGCTTCCACATCCATGCTCGCCACATGTATGTCCTTCCCCGTGGC
>NZ_JANGAA010000082.1:0-221 GCF_024461705.1 Blautia sp. DFI.9.10 | reverse complement strand
CCTGAAAAAGAAGTTCAACGAGATTATGTCCATGAATGTCACTCCATCCACAGTAACCAACCTCCTGTATGTGACCATTGACACAGACCTTAACATGATCGATGCATCCGGAATTGTCGTAGAAGATACCGACTCCATCACAGCAGATAAATATTACGCAGATAAAGGCATTGAGATCACTTCCGAAGACTTTAACTCTGCTGATAATAACTCAGGCAGCA
>NZ_JANGAA010000081.1:0-221 GCF_024461705.1 Blautia sp. DFI.9.10 | reverse complement strand
ACTTCCCACAAGGTTCCTCGTGTCTCGTGGTACTCCGGATCCTGCTCAGTCAGCTCTGCTTTCACGTACGGGGCTTTCACCCTCTCCGGCCGGCTTTCCCAAAACCGTTCTGTTAACTTCGCTGAATCTTAAATGCAGTCCATGACCCCGGCATGCACGCACACCGGTTTAGGCTCCTCCGCGTTCGCTCGCCGCTACTTACGGAATCGATGTTTCTTTCT
>NZ_JANGAA010000080.1:0-222 GCF_024461705.1 Blautia sp. DFI.9.10 | reverse complement strand
GTAATCACCCCTCCTCCGCAGCAGCCCGGCCCGATGCCACCTTCCTCTGGCTGACGCTTCCAACCGACAGGAAAAAACATGCGGGGGATGGAAGCGGACTGGGCGTCCTGTCCTGAAATGTCAGACTGGTACAGGATATTCCTATAAGTATCGAAGAATACAGGGACCAGATCGGCACAGCGTACCACCATAAGTACCGAAGAATACAGAAACCAGATCGGC
>NZ_JANGAA010000079.1:0-223 GCF_024461705.1 Blautia sp. DFI.9.10 | reverse complement strand
CATTGCCTACACTGGGCCGGACTGGTTAGGAGAAGATGTAACTTATTCCACCAGATATCATAACAGTACCATGAGGCAGGGCTAGCAGAGGGATTACTGTTCACCCAGTTCTCAGTAACATGCTTCGCGATGCACAGAATTTATGCTAATCTCACTTGTATTTCTTATTTGAGGTGGTATAATTAGTAATGCACGCAGATATAGTTCATCGGTAGAACATCAG
>NZ_JANGAA010000078.1:0-223 GCF_024461705.1 Blautia sp. DFI.9.10 | reverse complement strand
TTACAGAATGTAACATAAAGAATCATCTACAAAATGTTCTATCTAAATGGCATTGCCTTCGGGCTACGGAACTCTGAGATGGCCTTCCCCCTGCATATTCCCGCATTGAAAATGCGACCGGCGTAGCGCCATACAGCGAAGAGACTTATTATTAAAAAACAACACGATAAACAACACAATAAACAACAATAAAGATAATCCTAAAAATTACAAATAAGAATAA
>NZ_JANGAA010000077.1:0-226 GCF_024461705.1 Blautia sp. DFI.9.10 | reverse complement strand
TTTTACCAGCACAAGAATGGATACCACTCCTCAGAAGCGTCTGGAGCTTCACTGTCACACAAAGATGAGCGATATGGATTGTGTCAGCGATGCAAAGGCATTCGTAAAACGTGCCTATGAGTGGGGACATAAGGCTATCGCTATCACGGATCATTGCGTGGAGCAGTCATTCCCGGAGGCAAATCACTCCTTTGATGCCTGGGGCGGTTGTGTTCCAAAGGAGTCT
>NZ_JANGAA010000076.1:0-226 GCF_024461705.1 Blautia sp. DFI.9.10 | reverse complement strand
GTGGCCGTCATGATATCACGAGAGTTTATTTTAAGCTGACGAAAATCCAGGAGGAGTCTACACAGCTTCTGTTTTACGGGGAGGGCAGCCAGCAGATGCCGGAGATCGCTTTTGAGCGGAAACCGGATGGAGATACTTTCAGTCTGCAGTGTGTGGTTTCCAGAAAGAAGCAGCTGATCCCGGCAATGATGGAGGCTGCTCAGCTGATGAACAGCGATTATGCGTA
>NZ_JANGAA010000009.1:0-117396 GCF_024461705.1 Blautia sp. DFI.9.10 | reverse complement strand
ATAGGTAACAAAAAATGCCGTATTTATGCGGCTTGTGGCGTTTCGCAAACGCCTAAATATTAAATATATAGAGAGGTGAAAATCATGAGAGAAGGAATCCATCCGAACTACTATCAGGCAACTGTAACCTGCAACTGCGGAAACACTTTCGTAACAGGTTCTACTAAAGAGGACATCCATGTTGAGATCTGTTCCAAATGCCATCCGTTCTACACAGGACAGCAGAAGGCTACACAGGCTCGTGGACGTATCGATAAGTTCAACAAGAAATACGGCCTGAATAAGTAATTATTGCGAATACAGGAAATGAGAAGGTTGAGGTTGGGAAATCTCAACCTTTCTTTAACTGAAAAATTTTAAATTTGCACAGGAGAGAATGAATGAGATCATCGAATATCGGCGGACAGGCGGTCATGGAAGGCATCATGATGCGCCACAAGGACAAATATTCTATCGCAGTGCGCCGCCCGGACCAGGAGATCGAGCTGAAGGTAGAGGATTATAAATGTATCTTCGGAAATCACGCATTTCTGAAGAAACCGATCATCCGTGGTGTGGTAAGCTTTGTGGATTCTCTTGTGGTAGGCACGAAATGCCTGATGTATTCTGCGGAGATCGCAGGAGACGAGGAAGATGAGGAAACAGCCAGGAAGAATGAGCAGCTTACAGAAGAAGAGCGTTCTGCAAAGAAAGCCAAAGAGGATAAGCAGTTCAAGTGGCTTCTTTACATTACGGTAGCTATCTCCATGGTGGTTTCTGTGGCTGCTTTTATGTTTCTTCCGTATGTACTGGCCAGTCTGATCCGAGGGGTAGGTGCTTCGGAATTTCTGGTCACCATAGTGGAAGCCTTTGTGAAGCTGGCACTGTTTATGGGATATATGTTCCTGATCTCCAGAATGAAGGATATCCAGAGGACATTTATGTATCACGGTGCGGAGCACAAATGTATCAACTGTGTGGAGCATGGTCTGCCTCTGACGGTAGAGAATGTGTTAAAGAGCTCCAGGCTTCATAAGCGCTGTGGAACAAGCTTTCTGTTTCTGGTCATGCTGGTAAGTATTGTGCTGCATTTTATGTTTGTGGCGGTGCCGTTTTACTGGGTGAGACTGCTGGGAAGACTTCTCATGGTACCGGTAGTTGCGGGGATTTCCTTTGAGATCATCCAGTGGGCAGGAAGAACAGACAGTAAATTTGCGGACATTATGAGTAAACCAGGTCTTGCCATGCAGAAATTCACCACAAAGGAGCCTGCTGCAGATATGGCAGAGGTAGCCATTAAAGCAGTTGAGGCTGTTTTTGATTGGAGAGCTTATCTGAAAGAGGAATTTGACCTGGACATCCCATATGAGACAGAGGAGACAGAAAATGCAGACTCTTGAGTCCCTTCTGAAAAAAGGTACAACAATACTGAAAGATAACGGATTGGAAGAAGCCGGGCTGGATGCCTGGCTCCTTCTGGAATTTAAGACCGGAAAGAATCGGGCATATTATTTTGCGCATGGAGATGAACCGGTGTCTGATGAGACCGCAGCAGAGTATCTTACGCTGATCGACAGGCGGGCAGGACATATTCCTGTACAGCAGCTGACTCATCAGGCTTTTTTTATGGGCTATGAGTTTTATGTAAACGAAAACGTGCTGATTCCTAGACAGGATACGGAGACTCTGGTGGAAGAGGCATTGAAACACCTTGGGGATGTGGAAAAACCGGAGATCCTGGATATGTGTACCGGCTCCGGCTGCATCCTGCTCAGCCTTCTTCTGGAACGGCAGGATGCCTGTGGGACCGGTGTGGATGTTTCACCGGAAGCACTGGAAGTGGCAAAAAAGAATGCAGGTATTCTAAAGGTGGAGAACCGGGCGGATTTTGTGGAAAGCGATCTGTTCTCAGCACCGTATTTTTGTGAAAAAGGTGGAAAAGATAGTGGGAAATATGATATCCTTATTTCAAATCCGCCTTATATCGCAACAGAAGAAATTGAAACACTGATGGAAGAAGTCCGCCTTCATGATCCGAGGAAGGCTCTTGACGGAATGGAAGACGGGCTTTATTTTTACAGAAAGATCACAGCAGAGGCCGGAAGGTACCTGAAACCAGGCGGATGGCTTCTGTATGAAATCGGCTGCACCCAGGGTGAGGCAGTCAGTACAATGATGAAAGCAGCCGGGTTTACCGGGGTTCAGATCGTAAAGGATCTGCCGGGCCTTGACCGTGTGGTGCTTGGACAGAAACAGGAGGAAATACATGTTTGATAAACTGGATGATCTGCTGGTACGTTTTGAAGAGCTTCTCAATGAGCTGGGAGAACCGGGAGTAACCGACGATCCGGCACATTTTCAGAAGCTGATGAAGGAGCAGAGCGACCTGCAGCCAATCGTTGACGCATATAAAGAATATAAGAAAAATAAGGAAACCATCGAGGACAGTCTTTCCATGCTGGAGAGCGAGAAGGACGAAGAGATGCGTGAAATGCTGAAGGAAGAACTTTCCGATGCAAAAAAGAGAGTGGAGGAGCTGGAGCATGAGCTGAAGATCCTTCTTCTTCCGAAGGACCCTAACGACAGCAAGAACGTTATCGTTGAGATCCGTGGAGGTGCAGGCGGTGATGAGGCAGCACTTTTTGCAGCAGAGATTTATCGTATGTATGTAAAATACGCGGAGTCCCGCCGCTGGAAAACCGAGATGCTCAGCCTCAATGAGAACGGCATCGGCGGCTTTAAGGAGGTTACCTTCATGATCAAGGGTGAGGGTGCATATTCCAGACTGAAATACGAAAGCGGTGTTCACCGTGTACAGCGAGTACCGGAGACAGAGTCCGGCGGAAGGATCCATACCTCTACCTGTACGGTAGCGATCATGCCGGAGGCGGAAGAAATTGATTTCCATCTGGATCTCAATGAGTGTAAATTCGATGTGTTCCGTGCATCCGGAAACGGTGGTCAGTGTGTCAACACCACAGACTCCGCAGTACGTCTTACTCATATCCCTACAGGAATCGTGATTTCCTGCCAGGATGAGAAGTCTCAGCTTAAGAATAAGGATAAAGCACTCCGTGTGCTCCGTTCCCGTCTGTATGAGATGGAGCTTGCCAAGCAGCATGACGCTGAGGCAGAGGCAAGGAGAAGCCAGATCGGTACAGGTGACCGCTCCGAGAAGATCCGTACCTACAACTTCCCTCAGGGACGTGTAACAGACCACAGGATCAAGCTTACCCTTCATCGTCTTGAGAATATCCTTAACGGAGATCTGGATGAGATCATTGACAGTCTGATCGCAGCAGACCAGGCAGTAAAGCTGACAAAGCTGAATGAACAGGAGTAAGCGCTGATTACAGCTACAGAGTTCAAAAAATTATAATAAATCAGGAGGAAACGAAAATGAAAAAGACAGCACTGGTGATCATGGCAGCCGGTATCGGCAGCCGTTTTGGAAAAGGAATCAAGCAGCTTGCACCGGTAGGCCCGAAGGGTGAGATCATTATGGACTATTCCATCCATGATGCACTGGAGGCAGGATTCAACAAGGTCGTATTTATCATCCGCAAAGACCTTGAAGATGAATTCAAAAAAGTGATCGGAGACCGTATCTCCAACATTACAGAAGTTGCTTATGCATTCCAGGAGATCGACGATCTTCCGGGCAATTTTACAAAACCGGCGGACCGTACCAAGCCATGGGGAACCGGACACGCTGTACTGGCAGCAAAGAAAGTCCTTTCCGAGCCATTCGCTGTGATCAATGCAGATGACTACTACGGAAAAGAAGCCTACGTAAAGGTGCATGACTACCTGGTACAGGATCATCCGCAGGATGGCCCGATGCACATCTGCATGGCAGGTTTCCGCCTTGGAAATACATTAAGTGACAACGGAAGCGTCACAAGAGGAGTGTGCCATATTGAGGACGGCAAGCTTGTGGGCGTTACAGAGACACATAACATCTTCAAGACAGCAGACGGCGCAGAGACAAGAAATGACGATGGTACAGCAGAAACACTGGATACAAAGAGCCTTGTTTCTATGAATATGTGGGGACTGACACCAGAATTTATGGAGATCCTTGAGAAAGGCTTCGTTGAGTTCCTTGGTGGAATCGAAGAAGGAGACATCAAAAAAGAGTATCTTCTTCCTGAGCTTATCGACCAGCTGATCCATTCCGGAAAAGCAGCGGTAGATGTTCTTGAGACAAAGGACGAGTGGTTCGGTGTTACCTATCAGGAGGATAAGGCATCTGTACAGGCTGCATTCAAAAAACTTACAGATGACGGCGTTTATCCGGAAGGACTGTATCAGTAATAAAGGAGAACATTATGGGTAAATATTTCGGAACAGATGGTTTTCGTGGTGAAGCAAATGTAAAACTTACAGCAGATCATGCATTTCGCGTGGGACGTTATCTCGGCTGGTATTACGGCAGAGATCACAAGGCGAAGATCGTGATCGGCAAGGATACAAGAAGAAGCAGTTACATGTTTGAGTATGCCCTTGCGGCAGGACTTACCGCATCCGGAGCAGATGCCTATCTGCTTCATGTAACCACAACTCCAAGTGTATCCTATGTGGTACGTACAGAAGATTTTGACTGCGGTATCATGATTTCCGCAAGCCATAATCCGTTTAATGATAATGGAATCAAGGTCCTTAATGAGAACGGACAGAAGATTTCCGCAGATATTGAAGCACGTATCGAGGCATATCTGGACGGCGAGATCGAGGAGCTTCCGCTGGCAACCGGAGAAGATATCGGCTGTACTGTGGATTTTGCATCCGGAAGAAACCGTTATATCGGACATCTGATCTCTATCCCATGCCATGATTTCAAAAATATCAAGGTTGGGCTGGATTGTTCCAACGGAAGCTCATCCGCCATTGCTAAGAGCGTTTTTGACGCACTTCGTGCAAAAACCTATGTGATCAACAATGAGCCAAACGGAACCAACATTAACCGTGGCTGCGGTTCCACACACATTGAAGTTCTGAGACAGTTCGTGGTAGATAAAGGCCTGGATATCGGTTTTGCATATGATGGTGACGCAGACCGCTGTATCGCCGTAGACCACCGCGGAAACATCATTGACGGTGATAAGATCATGTATGTGTGCGGCAAATATTTAAGAGAGAAAGGCCAGCTCAACGGAAATACAGTTGTAACAACCGTTATGTCCAATCTTGGTCTTTACAAGTCTCTGGAGCGTGAAGGCATCGACTATGAGCAGACTGCAGTTGGTGACAAATACGTTGCTGAGAACATGATGGAAAACAATTACAGTATCGGTGGTGAACAGTCCGGACATATCATCTTTAGCCGCTATTCCGCTACCGGTGACGGGATCCTGACTTCTCTTATGATCATGGAGGCATGTGTGGATCAGAAGGCCACACTCTGCGACCTTGCAAAGGAGATGAAGGTTTATCCGCAGCTTCTCCGGAATGTGCGTGTTTCCGACAAGAAAACAGCACTGGAGAACGAAAAGGTAAAAGCAGCCATTGAGGCAGCCGCAGAGGCACTTGGCGATGACGGACGTATCCTGGTACGTGAGAGTGGTACAGAGCCGCTGATCCGTGTTATGGTAGAAGCGGGAACGGATGATCTCTGCCATAAATATGTAGATAGTGTTGTTGATGTGATGGAAGCCGAAGGGCTTGTTGTAGAATAAGGAATTCCATGAAAAAAACAAAGACCGTATTGATTCTTGCAGCCGTTACAGGAGCCTTGCTTCTGGGCGGCTGCGGCAGTGAAAAAACAAAAATATATGAACAGGCCGGAAAGGATCTTTCCCAGGGAAGCTACAAGTATGCCCTGGAGGAGTACCAGAGCTCGATCCAGAACGGAGTGAAGCTGGCACAGTCCTATCGCGGGGCAGGTATCGCAAGCCTGCGTCTTGGCAAATATGAGGATGCGGTGAATAGCTTCACGGAAGCTCTGAACTGCGATAAAGTAAGCAAAAGCCTTCGTAAGGATATCCTGTCCTACCGGGCTACTGCAGAGCTGAAGTCTGGAAAATACGAGGATGCCATGGCAGACTGCCAGACACTTGGAGAAGATTTTTCCATGGATGCAGGCAGTTATTTTCTCACCGGAAAGGTTGCCCTTGCCATGGATTCCTACGAAGAAGCCGCATCTAACTTCAAACAGGCCTATGGAGAAGATTCCACCTATGATATGGCGATCGAGATCTATGAGGCATATCTGGACAAGGATATGGAAGCGGACGGAACCAGATATCTGGAAGCTGCTCTTTCTTCTGAGGCCAAGGATGCCCAGGACCACTGTGACAGAGGCCGTGTCTACTACTATATGGAAGACTACAGCAACGCAAAAAAAGAGCTTCTGGAAGCAACCAAGAAGGATAATACGGAAGCATTGCTTCTTCTGGGAATGGTATATCTGGCCCAGGATGATGTGGAAAATGCTCAGGCAATGTACAAGCAGTATATTTCCGCAGTGGGTGATTCCGCCAAGGGCTATAATGGTCTGGCACTGTGCGATATCCGAAGCGGAGATTATGATTCCGCTCTTGATAACATCACAAAAGGCCTTCCGACAGCTACCACAGACGAGATGCAGAGTCTTCTGTTCAATGAGATCGTAGCCTATGAAAAAAAGCTGGATTTTGCTACTGCACTGACCAAGGTCCAGGAATATATTGAGATGTTCCCTGAAGATTCCGCTGCAAAAAAAGAGCGGGCTTTCCTGAAAACCAGAACGTCTTCGGAGGGCTGATATGGAATATTTTGAGGAAATACAGGACAGGGTTATCCTGATCGGTGTCCAGGCAGATCGGGGGGATGACATGGAGGAATCCCTGGATGAGCTTGGAGAACTTGCGGTTACGGCAGGTGCGGCGGTTGCAGGCAGGATCATTCAGAATCGTGAGGCCGTACATCCGGGCACCTATATCGGAAAAGGCAAGATCGAAGAGGTAAAAGGTCTTCTCTATGCCCTGGATGCCAATGGTGTGATCTGTGACGATGAGCTTTCTCCTGCCCAGATGAATAATCTGGAGCGGGAGCTGGAGTGCAAGGTTATGGATCGTACCCTGCTGATCCTTGACATTTTTGCGAAGCGTGCCGTCACAAGTGAAGGCAAGATCCAGGTAGAGCTTGCACAGCTTCGTTACCGGTCTGCACGTCTTGTGGGACTACCTTCTTCTCTTTCGCGACTTGGAGGAGGAATCGGAACCAGAGGCCCTGGTGAGAAAAAGCTGGAGACAGACCGTCGTCTGATCCGGAACAGGATATCCGCACTGAAGCAGGAGCTTTCCCAGGTAGAAAAGCACAGAGAGCTGATCCGTTCCAGAAGAGCTGTGGGAAATCTGAAGACAGCAGCCATTGTTGGCTATACCAATGCAGGAAAGTCAACGCTTCTGAATACACTGACAGGCGCTTCGGTGCTTTCGGAGGATAAGCTGTTTGCCACACTGGATCCGACTACCCGTCTTCTGACACTGGATGACGGACAGCAGCTTCTTCTTACGGATACCGTAGGCTTTATCCGCAAGCTTCCCCACAATCTGGTGGAAGCCTTCAAAAGTACTCTGGAGGAAGCCAAATATGCGGATTATATCATTCATGTGGTAGATGCATCCAATCCTCAGGCGGAGATACAGATGCATATCGTATATGAAACCCTGAAAGAGCTTGGTGCTCTGGGAAAAAAGACGATCACACTTTTTAACAAGCAGGACCGTGTTTCCGGGGAGAGCTTTCGGGATCTCCGAGCAGACCATACGCTGAAGATTTCCGCACGGACAGGAGAGGGGCTTGAGGAATTTAAGCAGCTTCTTTCTGAGATACTGGCAGAAGGACAGATTTATATGGAACGGCTTTTTCCTTATTCGGAGGCCGGTCAGATCCAGCTGATCCGTGAGTATGGACAGCTTCTTTCGGAAGAGTATACCGAAGGAGGGATTGCTGTAAAAGCAAGAGTTCCGCGGGAAATCTATCCGAAAGTCACATAATGTTAAAATATCTACTCAGTACCATATATAGTACCGTGAACAAAACGGGCACTATATATGGTACTTTTTATGTTGACGCAAAGAGGCGTGTCTGATACAATAAGCCTACAGCGATTTGAACACAGATCGTGAAACGGAGTGTGTTCGTAAGCAGGCAAGTGAGTCGGAATGGAATATCCGCTTATAAATAAATGCATGAGGGAGGCATTTTCTTATGTTTCAGGTAGTAAAAAGAGACGGTGAATTAGACGAATTTAAAATGGGGAAGATCACCGCGGCAATTGATAAGGCATTTGATGCCAAAGGTAAGAATTACAGTTCGGATATGATCGATCTTCTGGGACTTCGTGTTACAGCGGATTTTCAGAATAAGATCGAGAACAACCGGATTTCTGTTGAGGATATCCAGGACAGTGTGGAGAACGTACTGATCCAGGCCGGATATTCTGATGTTGCCAAGGCGTATATCCTTTATCGTAAGCAGCGTGAGAAGATCCGCAATATGAAATCCACCATCCTTGACTATAAAGAGATCGTAAACAGCTATGTAAAGGTTGAGGACTGGCGTGTAAAGGAGAACTCAACGGTTACTTATTCTGTAGGAGGTCTGATCTTAAGCAACTCCGGAGCAGTTACCGCAAACTACTGGCTGTCTGAGATCTACGACAACGAGATCGCAGATGCACACAGAAATGCAGATATCCATATCCATGATCTGTCCATGCTGACCGGTTACTGTGCAGGCTGGTCCCTGAAGCAGCTGATCCGAGAGGGACTTGGTGGTATTGAGGGTAAGATCACTTCTGCACCTGCAAAGCATTTAAGTGTACTCTGCAACCAGATGGTGAATTTCCTGGGTATCATGCAGAACGAGTGGGCGGGCGCACAGGCATTTTCATCCTTTGATACTTATCTGGCACCTTTTGTAAAGGCAGACAACCTTTCCTATCCAGAGGTTAAGAAATGCATTGAGTCCTTTGTATATGGCGTAAATACTCCAAGCCGCTGGGGCACTCAGGCACCATTTTCCAACATTACACTGGACTGGACCGTTCCGGACGACCTTGCAGAGCTTCCGGCTATCGTAGGCGGCAAGGACATGGATTTCAAATATAAGGACTGTAAGAAAGAAATGGATATGGTCAACAAGGCATTTATCGAGACCATGATCGAGGGAGATGCCAACGGACGTGGATTCCAGTATCCGATCCCGACCTATTCCATCACAAAGGAATTCGACTGGTCTGATACCGAGAACAACCGTCTTCTCTTTGAGATGACTTCCAAGTACGGTACTCCGTATTTTTCCAATTATATCAACAGTGATATGAAGCCAAGCGACATCCGCAGCATGTGCTGCCGCCTCCGTCTGGATCTCCGTGAGCTCCGCAAAAAGAGTGGTGGATTCTTTGGCTCCGGTGAGAGTACAGGTTCTGTAGGCGTTGTTACCATCAATATGCCGCGTATCGCATACCTTTCCAGAACGCCGAAGGAATTTTATCAGCGCCTGGACCACATGATGGATATCTCCGCAAGATCTCTTCATATCAAGAGAGATGTGATCAGCAGGCTTCTGGATGAGGGACTGTATCCGTACACGAAGAGATATCTTGGAAGCTTTGACAATCATTTTTCTACCATCGGTCTTGTGGGAATGAACGAAGCGGGCTTAAATGCCTGCTGGCTGAAAAAAGACATGACAGATCCGGAAACCCAGAAGTTTACAAAAGAGGTTCTGGAGCATATGAGAAACCGTCTTTCAGACTATCAGGAACAGTATCCGGGAGAGCTTTTCAACCTGGAGGCAACACCGGCAGAGTCCACTGCATACCGTCTTGCCAAACACGACAGAAGCCGTTATCCGGATATCAAAACAGCGGGAAAAGAGGGCGACACTCCGTATTACACAAACAGCTCTCATCTGCCGGTTGATTACACTGCGGATATTTTTGACGCACTGGATATTCAGGACGATCTGCAGACTCTGTATACTTCAGGAACCGTATTCCATGCATTCCTTGGGGAGAAGCTTCCGGACTGGAAGGCAGCGGCAGCGCTGGTACGTAAGATCGCAGAGAATTATCGCCTGCCCTATTACACCATCTCACCGACCTATTCTGTATGTCAGGAGCATGGCTACATCAGCGGCGAGCATTTCACCTGCCCGAAATGTGGAAAGAAGGCTGAGGTTTACAGCCGTATCACAGGATATTACCGTCCTGTACAGAACTGGAACGATGGTAAGACCCAGGAGTACAAGAACCGTACCCTCTATGATATTACCCATTCCCATCTGAAAAAGGTCCACACCAGTGTGATGACCATGAAGGGTGACGAGGTGGAGATCCAGCCTGTGGAATCTCATAAATATCTTTTTACGACCAGCACTTGTCCGAACTGCCGTATGGCAAAGAAAATGCTGGAAGGCGAAGAACTGGAGATCATCGATGCTGAGCAGAATCCCGAGCTTGTCAAGCAGTATGGGATCCGTCAGGCCCCGACGCTTGTCATTACTGACGGGGCGAAGGTTAGGAAGTATGTGAATGCTTCTAATATACAGAAGTATGTAGACGAAGAGTTGGATTGAGTTTTTTGCCAAAATAACTGTAAGTAAAAAATGGATGGCTGGACGCATGTCTGTTGGATGTGTGTCTGGCCTTTTTTATATTGGGAATTTTATGTTATGATATTTTATGTTTGAGATTTGGGGCCTGGAAAAGATGGTTGACATTTCATGTCGAGATGGGTATACTTATACCTGAATTTAATGATTAAAAGCGTTACGCTTTAACGTATGAATGTATACGCGAAACGCTCCATCCCGGAAGGGCCCCGCTGGGGAAGGGATTCACTTCCACCAAATTTCATGCTAAAATAAAAAAAGAAAATAAAAAAGAATAACAGAAAAGAGGAAAATTATTATGGTAAAACAGAACATCGTCTTCGTAGAAAACACTCCAGGCAGTCTTCAGAAAGTTACAAAGATTCTTGCAGAGAATCAGATCGATATCTACGGTTTCGGCTGCTTTGACGCACCGGAGTTTGCAAACTTCCGTATGGTATGCGACAATCCGGAAAGAGCAGATGAGATCATGGCTGAGCATGGATACATGACTCGTATCACACAGGCTATACTGGTAGACCTTCAGGATGAGATCGGTGGGTTAGACAAGCTTCTTAGTGTCATGGGCGACAGCAACGTAAACCTTCATTACATCTACACCTTCTTCCACAGAGGCCTGAAAGTTCCGGTAGCGATCATGCACTGTGAGGATCTTCTGGTTGCAGAGAGTGTTCTCCGTAACAATGGATTCCAGGTTCTGAACCGCCTGGTAGATCCGGATGGAGAAGCAGAGGCGTAATCAATCGCATAAAAGGGACAAACAGGAATGAAGTATCGTATTTTTATTGTAGAAGATGACGAAACAATCGCGAATCTTCTGAAAAAGCATCTCAGTTCCTGGGGATATGACGTTTTTCTGGCTGAGGATTTTTCCAATATACTGCAGGAATTTGCGGGGAAAGATCCTCAGCTTGTTCTTCTGGATCTGAAACTTCCATTTTATAATGGCTTTCACTGGTGTGAGGAAATCCGAAAGGTTTCCCAGGTGCCGGTGATCTTCATCTCCTCCGCAGCGGATAACATGAACATGGTCATGGCCATGAGCCGTGGAGCCGATGACTTTATTGCCAAGCCTTTTGATATGGACGTACTGGTGGCCAAGATCCAGGCAATCCTCCGCAGAACCTATTCCTTCGGAAACCCGGGAAATGTCCTGGAACATAAAGGCGCGGTTCTCAATCTTTCCAGAGCGACACTGACCTGGAACGGGGAGGAGACGGAACTGACCAGAAATGAACTGCGTATCCTGGAACTGCTTTTTTCCCAGGCAGGGAAACCGGTATCCAGAGATGCCATTATGACAAAACTGTGGGAAAGTGACAGCTTTGTGGATGACAACACCCTGACCGTAAACATTACACGCCTTCGCAAAAAACTGGAGGCGGCAGGCCTTGTGGATTTTATCATCACGCGAAAAGGTCTTGGATATATGGTGTGAGGTTTTTATGGAATCATTTCGAGCATATTTAAAACAGACAAAAATTTTTTTCATCGCCTGTGTTTTTATGGCGGCTGTGTCGACAGCAGTGATCTGCCTGTACCAGCTTCCCCTGGAGGCGGCGGTCTATCTGGCAGTTCTGTGGCTGGGAGCAGGAGCTGCCGTTTTTTTATACGGTTATGCCTGTTACAGACAGAAGGTGCAGAACTTAATCCTGGTGGAAAAAGCTCCGGAGATTAATCTGGACCGGCTGGGCGAGACCACCGATGAGGTGGAGCTTCTTTACAGGGATATCATCCGGAAACTGGACGGCATGCGGATGGGTGCGGAGACAGAACGGCAGCGTTCTCTGGAAGAAATGACCGATTACTACACTATGTGGGCACATCAGATCAAGACGCCGATCTTTGCTCTACGCCTGCTGCTTCGGGAGGAGCCGGAGGAGAACCGGGAGTCCCTGGCACAGCTTTTTCGCATTGAACAGTATGTGGAGATGGTGCTGGGCTACCTTCGCACGGAGGACATGTCTGCCGATCTGAAGCTGACCCGATGCTCGCTGGATCGGATCATCCGGGAGCAGATCCATAAATACGCAGGGATCTTTGTGTCAAAAAAGCTTTCGTTATCATATGAGGGGACAGATGCGATCGTTCTTACCGATGAAAAATGGCTTGGTTTTGTCATTGGACAGATTCTTTCCAATGCGTTGAAATATACAAGAACGGGCGGCATTGAAATCTGGCTGGAGGATGAGCGTGGAAACAGGGTATCTGAGAATCCAAATTTGAAGCAGAATACGGCCCCGGGGATTTGTAATACGGCCCCGGCAACTCTGGTCATCGCAGACTCCGGCATCGGAATCCAGCCGGAGGATCTTCCGCGCATCTTCGAAAAAGGCTACACAGGCGTCAATGGACGGGAGGACAACCGTGCTACCGGGATCGGTCTGTATTTAAGCCGGAAGATCCTGAGAAAACTGGGTCACGAGATCACTGTGGATTCCCAGGTGGATAAAGGCACGGAAGTTCGGATGAGCCTGTGGAAAAAAGATCTGGAGATGTATTAACCTTACACAAATGTAAGCTTCCTCCGTAAAATGTAAGCTACTTCGATGGCAGCCGCCGGAGAATTTTCTTATACTGAAACCATAACATAGCGTTTCGGGTAATTCTTACATCAGGTTCGATCGCTTTAGAACATGATGCACGACTCCCTGGATCGCTGTAAATACAGATAAGAAAGGAATTAGCGTATGGCATTACTGGAAGTAACAAATGTAAAAAAGATATACAGCACCCGCTTCGGCGGAAATAAAGTGCAGGCACTTTTCAATGTGACATTTTCGGTGGAAGAAGGAGAATATGTGGCGATCATGGGAGAGTCCGGTTCCGGAAAAACAACACTTCTGAATATTCTGGCAGCCCTGGACCGCCCCACATCCGGCGAAGTGCTTCTGGAAGGAAAAAGCATTACTCACCTGACAGAAAAAGAAATTTCCGCATTCCGTCGGAAGAACTTAGGCTTCGTGTTCCAGGATTTCAATCTTCTGGACACCTTCAGCCTCCGGGACAATATTTATCTTCCTCTCGTGCTGGCAGGGGAAGATTATCAGGAGATGGAGCAGAAGATCCGTCCCATTGCAAAAGCCCTTCACATCAACCAGCTTCTGGAAAAATTCCCCTACGAGGTTTCCGGCGGACAGAAGCAGAGAGCAGCAGTTGCAAGGGCACTGATCACAGATCCGAAGCTGATCCTTGCGGACGAACCGACCGGAGCCCTGGATTCCCGTGCAGCCTCCGATCTTCTTTCCATGTTCAATGAGGTAAATCGGGAAGGCCAGACCATTCTCATGGTAACTCACAGCGCGCAGGCCGCCAGCCACGCATCCAGAGTACTTTTTATCAAGGATGGCGAAGTGTTCCACCAGATCTACTGTGGCACAAAAACAAGACAGGAAATGTACCAGATGATTGCAGATACCCTGACGATCCTTACGACAGGCGGTGAGACCTATGCGTAAAGGAATGTTTGGAAAACTGGCAGTGCAGAACATCCGGAATAACCGGAGCACCTATGTTCCCTATATGCTTACCTGCATTTTCTGCATTGCCATGATGTATATGATGGAATTTCTGCGGGACTGTCCCACATTGGAGAAAGCAGTGCCCCAGGCAGCAGAAGTGAGGATGATCGTAGGAACCGGTGAAGTGGTTGTTGGAATTTTCTGCGTTATCTTTCTGATCTACAGCAACAGTTTTCTCATGAAACACAGACAGAAAGAAATCGGGCTTTACAACATTCTGGGACTGGAAAAAGGCCATATCGGAAAAGTGATGTTTCTGGAAACAATCATGACTTCGCTGCTTTCTCTGACGGCAGGGATCGGGATTGGCATCCTTGGAAGCAAGCTCTCCCTGCTTTTGCTTTTCCGTTTTCTTCATGTTCCGGCAGTGCTGGGATTTTATGTTTCCATTACAGGAATCCTGTTTTGCATCGCAGGATTTGGAGGGATTTTTCTTGTTATTCTGGCACTGAATCTTACCAGAGTAAGGATGAATAACCCCATAGAACTTCTGAGAGGCGGAAACACAGGAGAGAAGGAGCCCCGGGCAAAATGGCTCATGGCACTTCTGGGGATGATTTCTCTTGGAGTGGGATATTATCTGGCAGTAACCACGGAATCCCCAATCCAGGCAATTTTCATTTTTCTTCTGGCAGTGATTCTGGTTATGGCAGGAACGTATCTTCTTTTTACCGCAGGAAGCATTGTAATCCTGAAACTTTTGCGAAAGAACAAAAAGTTCTACTATAAAACCGGCAACTTTATCAGTGTCTCCGGCATGATCTATCGTATGAAACAAAATGCGGCAGGCCTGGCCAGCATCTGTATTTTAAGTACAGGAGTGCTCCTGCTTCTTTCTATGACTGTGTCGCTGTATTTTGGAATGGGTGACATCATGGTGAACCGGTATCCTTTTGATACGGATGCCAGGATTTCGGGCATCAGCCAGGAACAGAGTGAACAGATTCAGAAAGTTTTTGCACAGGCAATCAAAAATGATCAGGTGCCGGCAGAAAAAACAGTGGACGAAACTTATCTCGAGATCGGCTGCAGGCAGGAAAAAAACGGTATTATGATCGGACAGGCTTACAGTTACTCAGAAGATGGAAAATCCGTAGATCTGTATACGATCCGTCAGTCTGAGTATGAGAAACTTACCGGTGAAAAAACAGATCTTCACGACGGCGAGATCTTTGCCTGGTATCCGTCTGAAAAGGAAAAAGACATATTAAAAATTGATGACCGGGATTTTGCAGTAAAAAAATGGCTGGAAAAAGCACCTTTAAGTGCCATGAACAATCTGGTATCCAATATGGCGGCAATTGTTGTGACGGATTCCGATTTCGAGTATATTGACGGGCTTCGGACAAAGATGTATGAAGGTCTTGATGCCTACGAGGCTGGAAAAGATCTCACAGTTCATTTGGGTGTAGATATCCGTGGCAGCGGGGAGGAAAAGATCCGGTATGGCCAGGCTGTTTATCAGGCACTGAAAGATTACTGCAGAAGCGGTGGCTTTTCAGAGAATACCATCGTGATCGGTGGTGTCCGCCAGAGTGAGTACGAAACGTATTATGTAGATAATGGAACGATCCTGTTTATTGGAATCTTTTTGGGAGCACTGTTCCTTATGGGAACGGCGATGATCATTTACTACAAACAGATCTCAGAGGGCTACGAAGATCAGGGAAGGTTCCAGATCATGCAGAAAGTAGGTATGAGCCGCAGAGAGGTGAAAGGAGCTATCCGCAGACAGATCCTTCTGGTATTTTTTATCCCGCTTGTGATGGCAATGGTGCATATTTCCATGGCATTTCCGCTGATCCGCCGGCTCCTGCTGCTGTTCGGAATGGCCAATACAAAATTGTACGTGGGCTGCACTGCGGGAACGGTTCTGGCCTTTGCGCTGGTCTATGGACTGATCTACTCCATGACAGCCAGATCTTACTATAAAATAGTGGAAAAAGCATAAAATCGGTGAAAAAGCACAGCTGTGTTTGCTGTGAAGTATTGAAGTTTTGATATGGCAATGCTACAATAAAGGGGCGTGTCAGGAAACAGAAAAGTTTCCGGGCACGCTCTTATTTACATGTACAACGAACTATAGCGATGCACTAATTTATTGGATCGCTGTAAGACGAGACGCTGGTGATCGCTGCACAGATCGGAGAAGCCTGCAAAGGTGCTTTTCATAGTTGCGTTTTATAACGGAATGTACATACAATGGAGGAAATCGATGAAAAGAGAAAGTTTCAGAAAAGGTATGAAGGATGGAGTTCCCATCGCTCTTGGATATTTTGCGGTATCCTTTACCTTTGGCATGATGGCTGTTGCCGGCGGCTTGCGTATCTGGCAGGCAGTTCTGATCTCCCTGACCAACCTGACATCGGCCGGTCAGTTTGCGGGACTGGACATTATTTTTGCGGGAGGCTCCATGTGGGAGATGGCAATGACCCAGCTGATCATCAACCTGAGATACTGCCTGATGTCATTTTCCCTGTCCCAGAAATTCCGGCGTGAGGAGTCCGGTATCCTGAAATACATCGCTGCTTTTGGTATCACCGATGAAATTTTCGGGATCAGTGCGGCTCAGGAGGGAAAGGTCAGCGTATTTTATAATTACGGAGCCATGTGCGTGGCAATTCCCGGATGGACTCTTGGAACTCTGGCAGGAGGAATCTCCGGAAGCCTTTTGCCGGATTTTATGCTTAGTGCGTTGAGCGTTGCCATTTACGGAATGTTTCTGGCCATCATCATCCCGCCGTCCAAAAAGAGCAGACCGGTTCTTGGGGTGGTTGTGGCATCCATGGCAGTCAGTACTGTTTTTGCGGTGACACCGGTGTTAAAACAGGTATCATCCGGATTTATGATCATTATCACAACACTTCTGGTAGCAGGCCTGGCAGCTTATTTCTGCCCGCTGGAAGAGAAAGGGGAAGCCGTTCATGAGTCATAATGTATATCTTTATATCCTGGTGATGGCAATTGTCACCTATCTCATCCGTATGCTGCCCCTTGCTCTTGCAAAAAACGAGATCAGAAGCCCGTTTATCAAGTCCTTTCTGTATTATGTGCCATATGCCTGTCTGGCAGCCATGACCTTCCCGGCCATCCTGAAGGCCACAGACAGCATCATCTCCGGTGCAGCAGGTTTCCTGGTAGCACTTATTGCTGCATATAAGGAAAAAAGCCTGATCACAGTAGCCCTGCTGGCATGTGCGGCGGTGTTTATCGTGGAGAGGATTCTGGTATTTATTTGAAGAGGGGATATGCGGAAATATAATACGCAGGAGGGAGCTTCGAAAAGCTCCCTCCATTTTCATTTATTCACCTAAAAATCCAAGATCGATCTCTCCGTCAAACACCGTAGTTGCAGGTCCTGTCATATATACAAGGTTTTCATCTCTTTCCCAGGAGATGTTTAAGTCTCCGCCAAGAAGCTGTACAGTAACCGGCTTACTGCCATCAACCTTGTCATTGAGGATGGAAGCTACCGTAACTGCGCAGGCACCTGTGCCGCAGGCAAGGGTTTCTCCGGAGCCACGCTCCCATACACGCATCTTTACGGTGTGGCGGTCGATCACCTGAACAAACTCAGTGTTGACTCTGTCCGGGAAGCATACGTGATTTTCAAAGGACGGGCCGATCTTTTCCAGGTCAAGGCTGTCCACATCGTCTACGTAGATGATGGCATGAGGATTACCCATGGAAACTGCGGTCATGTGATATTCTTTTCCGTCGACGGTGATGGGAGCGTCGATCACCTGCTCGGTTTCGGAAACCACCGGGATCTCTTTTGCAGTGAGGATCGGGGAGCCCATGTTGACTTTTACCATGGAGGCCTTGCCGTCGCGGATAGTAAGATCCACATATTTGATACCGCTTCTTGTGGCGATGCTTAAAGAAGTTTTGTCCACAATGCCGTGGTCATAGACATATTTGGCAACGCAGCGGATACCGTTTCCGCACATGGCACCCTGAGAGCCGTCCAGATTGTACATATCCATCTCGCAGTCTGCAATCTTCGACGGGCGGATCAGGATCAGCCCATCGGAACCAATGCCAAAATGACGGTCGCTGACAAATTTTGCCACTGCGGCCGGATCCTTAACAGTTTCCTCAAAACAGTTTACATATACATAATCGTTTCCAATGCCGTGCATTTTCGTGAATTTCATAATAGTAGCCTCCTCTTGTTTCTGAATATTATACTTGTTTTTTCTGTTGGAGCACAAGACCCACATGAAAAAAACACGCAGGTTTTTTCCATTTGTTGCCTTTAATAGTATAGTATATTGGACAATTGTTATCGAAAAGTGAATTTTCCCTGTGGAATTCCGGTAAATTAGAAGTGGATTTTCGTATTTATGGATTTTATGTGCTTGCATTTTGTCAGAAACATGGTATCATAAAACAAAGTAATATGCATGGAGATGTATAATTATGCTGTACATTACGAATTGGACTGACACAAGCAGAGAGACAGTTAACGTAAAGTACATAGAATTCAGGAGGAAGAAAAAATGAAGAGAAAATTTATGGCACTTGCACTTGCAGCAGCTATGACAGTTTCTATGACATCCGCTGTTTTTGCAGCAGATGAGATCAAGAGCGCAGATGATCTGGAGGGTAAGAAGATCGGTGTTCAGCTTGGAACAACCGGTGATGCAGACGCTACAGAGGTTAAAGACGCAACAGTAGAGAGATACAACAAAGGTAATGACGCTGTTATGGCTCTGAAACAGGGTAAGATTGACTGCGTAGTGATCGACAGCGAGCCTGCTAAGAAATTTGTTGAGAAAAACGATGATCTTGAGATCGTTGAGGATATTTTTGATAAAGAGGAGTATGCAATCTGTCTTTCCAAAGATAATGCAGACCTTACCAAAGAGTTCAACGAAGCGTTGAAGGAGCTGAAGGATGACGGAACTCTGGATTCCATCAGAGATAACTACATCGGTGATGATGCAGGTAAGACACCGTATGAGACTCCTAAGGAAGCAGATCACTCCAAGGGAACTCTTACCATGGCAACAAACGCAACCTTCCAGCCATACGAATACTATGACGGAGATAAGATCGTAGGTATTGATGTTGATATCGCTCAGGCTGTCTGCGACAAGCTTGGATATGAGCTGAAGGTCGAGGATATGGAGTTTGATGCGATCGTAAATTCTGTTAAATCCGGAAAAGCTGATTTTGGTGCTGCAGGAATGACAGTAACAGAGGATCGTAAAAAGAGCGTTGATTTCACTGATCCGTACACAACTGCAGAGCAGGTTGTTATTGTAAAGAAATAATTTTGCACAGAGAAATCAGAGGATTCTGAACGGATAAGCTGAGAAACAGATATTCGTTGCAGGGTTCAGTAGCGAATGATCAGGTTCCGGATATCCGGGTATGTTTTCCGGATTTCGGAACCTGTAGTTTTGGAAAGGGTGGAAATTTTGAGTCTTATTGAACAGTTTCAGTTTAACTTTCTGGACGACAATCGCTGGCAGTTCATTTTGTCCGGTCTGAAAAATACCATCATCATTACTTTTTTTGCTGTACTTCTTGGTATTTTTCTGGGATTTGTCATTGCTATTGTCCGTTCTACACATGATAAGACAGGTAAGCTTAAGATCCTTAATGTGATCTGTCGTGTTTATCTGACTGTGATCCGCGGTACACCAACGATGGTACAGCTGCTGATCGTATTTTATGTTATTTTTGCAACCATAGATCCGGGTAAGATAGTTGTTGCCATTATCGCCTTTGGTATGAACTCTGCTGCATACGTGGCTGAGATCGTCCGTTCCGGTATCATGTCTATTGATCAGGGACAGTTTGAGGCAGGACGGAGCTTGGGTCTTAACTATACACAGACTATGATCAAGATCATTCTTCCGCAGGCGGTCAAGAACATCCTGCCGGCCCTTGGAAACGAGCTGATTGTACTTTTGAAGGAGACATCCATCAGTGGTTATATCGGACTTATGGATCTGACCCGTGGCGGAGACATTATCCGAAGCCAGACCTACAGTGCACTGTTCCCGCTGCTGGTAGTAGCTGCGATCTATCTTGTGATCGTTTGTTTTCTTACCTATCTGGTAGGAAGACTTGAAAGGAGGCTGAGAACCAATGAGCGTAAGTAATGAAGTGCTTCTGGATGTACAGGGACTTGAAAAGGCCTATGGCGGCAATCAGGTTCTCAACGGGATCACCACACAGATCCGCAGAGGTGAAGTAGTAGCCATTATCGGACCATCCGGCTGTGGTAAATCTACATTCCTCCGTTCCCTGAATCTCCTTGAGGAGCCGACCGGGGGAAAAATCCTCTTTGAGGGAACCGACATCACAGATTCCAAGGTGGATATCAACCGTCATCGTCAGAAGATCGGAATGGTATTCCAGCAGTTTAATCTTTTTCCACATAAGACAGTAAAAGAGAACATTATGCTCGCACCTGTGACTCTGAATCTTATGAGTAAGGAAGAGGCTGAAAAAACGGCACTGGAGCTTCTGGAGCGAGTAGGTCTTCCGGATAAGGCAGATTCCTATCCGGACATGCTTTCCGGCGGTCAGAAGCAGCGTATCGCCATTGCAAGATCTCTTGCCATGAATCCGGACGTGATGCTGTTTGATGAGCCTACATCTGCTCTTGATCCGGAGATGGTAGGAGAGGTCCTGGAACTGATGCAGGAGCTTGCAAGATCCGGCATGACCATGGTTGTGGTAACTCATGAGATGGGCTTTGCCCGCGAGGTGGCAACCAGAGTCCTCTTCATTGATGAAGGAAAGATCCAGGAAGAAAATTCTCCTAAGGAATTCTTTGCAAATCCAAAGAATAAAAGACTTCGAGAGTTTCTTTCAAAGACATTATAATAACATTACAAATATAAGAATATTAAAAACGGATGCTTTATCCTCCTGTGGAAATGCTGCAGGAGATAAAGCATCCGTTTTTTATAGTTACAGAATAGTGACGTAGTTATTTCACCGGCTGGTTCAGATCACTGTAGGTTACATCCTCAAAGGGGAGAGAGATGCGTTCTCTTCTAGCAGAGGAAAGGTAGATTCCTTTTACCATTTCCAGGGTTTTTCTGCCTTCCAGTCCGTCGATGGCAACGGGAAGATCCTCACGGACGGAACGATAGAAGTCACGGATCTGCAGGTGATGGCTGCTTCCCCAGTAATCAGGGCCCACATTTGTGGTCTCATAAGTGTTTCGGATCTCGGCATAGGTGCCGTCCAGCTCGTAATAGCCCATGTCCTGCTTAAGACCCAGGCGTCCTTTTTCTCCGATCAGTTCAATATTGATCGGGGAATCGGCTCCGTAAATGTTGCATGCATATAGATTATAAAGACAGCCGTTTTTGAACATGATAGCAGCGTCTGCGGCATCCTCTACCTTTACAAAATGGTGGACATAATTATGGATACTTCCGTCGATCCATTCCACATCGGAATCCAGCATATATCGAACACGATCAATGCTGTGGATCGCCTGGTCGATGAGAACACCGCCGCCCTCTTTGTCCCATGTTCCCTTCCAGTCACTTCCGCTGTAATAGTCGAGCGGACGGTTCCAGGTCAGATAGGAACGTGCGGTAAGGATTTTTCCGAAATCACCCCGCTGGATCATTTCGCGGAGCTTTTCCACACTTTTTGTGTAACGTGTCTGGAAGATAACGCCCAGCTTTACATGAGTTTCTTCGGCGGTACGGATCATTCTGTCTGCATCCTGAAGACAGGTGGCAATGGGCTTTTCGGTAAGGACGTTAATGCCGGCTTTCATGGCTTTGATGGCCATGACCGGGTGCAGGAAATGCGGCAGACAGAGATGTACCACATCAATATCCTTATCCAGGATTTCATCAAAGTCCGTAGTCCAGGAACAGTTAAATTCCTCTGCAAAGGCTTTGGCAAGAGCTGGATCTTTGTCAACGGCATATACTAATTCTACTTCATCGCTGAGACGATGGAATGCATCCGCATAAGAGACAGAAATACGGCCGCAGCCTACAATAGCAGCTTTCAGTTTTTTCATGGCTTCCTCCTTATATCATCCGATAAAAAAATTTGTCGGATCCTGATTTGTAAAAGAATAGTGGATATCAAAAAAGTATTTCATGGCTCCGTTCAGGAACGAATCACTCTGGAGCTGGGAGTAACGGACAGTCACGTTATCTACCATCCTGCGGAACCCGGTTTTTTTCAGGTCTTCCCGTACTTCATTGAGAAAATATTCGCCAAGATCCGGAATCTTTCCGCCAAGAACGATCAGAGATGGATTTACGGTACTGATCAGATTACTCAGGGCGATGGACAGCTCCCATGCCATCTCCTTTACCATAGCAAGAGCGGTTGGATCGCGGAAGGTGGCAGCCTTTCCCAGATCTGAGAAGGTGATTTCTGAAAGTGCGCTTAAGGATGGAATCTGTCCGAATTCCGGGATCCTGTTTTTCAGAGCCTGCTCCGAGATCATAACTTCCAGACATCCGTGATTTCCGCAGATACATTCCGGACCGTGAGGATCAATGGAATAATGGCCGAACTGGGTAAAGGAACCGCTGGCAGTTCCGAGCATACTCCCTTCTGTGAAAAGGGTGGCACCGATGCCGCGGCCGAAATTGAGAAAAGCAAAATTTTTCTCTTTTATATTACCATAGACCTTTTCTGCGTAGGAATAGCAGGCGGTATCATTGAGAAGATCAACCGGGTATCCCGGGAATGCAGTCTTCAGAGATTTAATGATCTGAGTGCTTTCCATGGAAGGCAGATTCAGGGTCGTGGAATATACTTCATTGCTGGAGGCGTCGATCATGGCGGACATTACTATGCAGATGCCAAGGATACGGTCAGGAGCACAGTGTTCCAGAATGGATTCCCGGAAACAGGAGCCGGAGCATGCGACATGATTTTCATCTTCGGAAAGCTTCCGTGATTCATGAAAGACGGAAGTACCGGCAATGTCCACAAGATAAGCTTCGACAGCATTTTCATGCCAGTTCATGACAACAACGTAGTAGCTGTTCATCCGGACCTGAAGGCAGTTCGGCTTACGTCCGATGCTGTCGGATTCTCCGATACCGCTGTCCACAATGAATCCCCGTTCGATCAGTTCATCTACAAGAGTAGATACGGTTGTTTTGCTGAGCTTCGTCTGCTTGGCAAGGTGTGCTCTGGATATTCCGGGACTGGAATAGATGGAAGTATAGAGCCGTTTCATATTCGTGTTCTTAATAACCTGCTGATTAACAAGTTTCATAGTTTCTTTTCATCTCCAATCCTTTAAAAATAAACGGTACCGAAAAATATTAGTAAAGTCTCCGCACTAAATATATCCTATCATAGATACAGAAAATAATCAATATGTGGCTGTACAAAGAAAATATTGACTATCATAGAAGAAAAAATGTAAAAATACGACAATTCTAAAATGAAGAGCAATATAACACAGGCATTTTTTTGGAAGACTGGTAAAAAAATGGAGATAAATAGTACAGCGACAGGAATAATTGATTACAAATGCGCAAAATGCACAAAAAAATACTTGAAATATTGTTTATTATACAAGAAATGCACATTGAAAGACGGAAAAACGGGAAAGAATGTTGACAGATACGGCAAAGGATGCTATCCTAAATCCAAGCTAAGAGCAGCAAAAAAGAGAGCTTGTAGCAAGAAACACAGACATTTTTGCAAAAAGCTTTTATTTTTTGGAATATTAGTTAGGTCACTGGACAAATAAAGAGAGGTAGAGAGATGAGAATAGGCGTGATTGGATGCGGCGGAATGGGAACGACTCATTACTTATCCCTGAAAGTCTTATCAGAAAAAGAGGATGATGTTGAGGTAGTTGCCCTGTCTGACTGCAGAAAAGAATTTCTGGACAAAGCGGCATCATATTTTCCGGAAGCTGCCACATATGAATACGGAATGGAACTGATCGAAAAGGAGCAGCTGGATATTGTACATATCTGTCTTCCAAGCTATCTGCATGCAGAACATGCAGTGAAGGCACTGGAAAAAGGGATGAATGTACTGGTGGAAAAACCGGTATGTCTGACCGAAGAGGATTGCCAGATGCTTCTTGAAGCAGAAAAAAGATCCGGGAAGAAGGTTATGGTAGGCCAGGTAGTACGTTCCTTTGAGGAATATAAATATCTGAAGGAAGCTTACGACACAGAAAAATTCGGAAAGCTGAAATCCATTACTATGGAGCGTATCAGCGGAGATGTGAAATGGGGATTTGAGGACTGGTTCCATAATGAAGAAAAGAGTGGTTCCGTTGTGCTGGATCTTCACGTACATGATCTTGATTTTCTGCGTTATATGCTGGGTGAGCCGGACAGCTTCCAGGTAAAAGCCAGCAGATTTGAAAGTGGCATGATCAATCATATCATCACGGAGTATGAATTCGGAGATGTTTTTGCTACAGCAGAGGGTATTTGGGATGAGTCATCGGCAATGAAGTTCCATGCAGCGTTCCGTGCACATTTTGAGGATGCTACGATAGAATTTAACGGTGCTCAGTCACCGAGCCTGACAGTATATAAGAAAGACGGAACTGTGGAGACGCCAGAGCTCAAAGCTGAATATGAAGGCGAGAGTGATGTGGCGGGAATCAATGTCTCCAATCTGGGACCATATTATACAGAGATCAAATATTTCCAGGAATGCGTCAGAGAAGATAAACCTGTAGAGGTTGCTCCTCTGATCGAAGGAGTAAGATCCGTACAGCTTGGGATTAAAGAGTGGAATGCGGCAAAAGAGTATGTAAACGCACACGAAAGTAAATAATGAAATTTTCACTGAAGGCAGTGAGAAAAAATAAAAAAGCTATTCAAAAGGAGGATATGCAAATGAAAAAAAGAGTGATTTCTATTCTGTTATCAACAGCAATGATCTCATCAATGGTAGTTGCAGGAGGGGTAACTGCACATGCTGAGGAAAATGTAACACTGAATGTATTTGATGCACATGCTTATGGTCTGGATGAGTATGACGAGATGGTAAAAGCCTTCGAGGAATCACATCCGGGTGTGACTGTTGACGTACAGCATGCAGCTAACGATTATGACACACTGCTTCAGTCCAGAGTAAACTCCGGAGATACACCGGATGTATTTGATGCTGAGGCCGGAACAAAAGCGAAAATGTACTATGATTACGCTTATGACTGGAGCAATGATACAGAGGTTCTGGACAAATTCAATGAGGACGCTGTAAACCTTGGAAAAGATGATGAGGGAAATGTAAAATCTCTTCCATGGACCTATGAGAACATGGGTCTGATCTACAACAAAGACTGCTTTGAGAAAGCTGGTATCGACAAGCTTCCGACAAACATGGATGAGCTGGAAGAGGCATGCAAGAAGCTGAAGGATGCAGGTATCACTCCGTTTGCGCTTGCTTCAAAGGAAACATGGGTATTAGGACAGGTTGCAACACATTTCATGATCGACAAAGACAAAACAGCTGCTGAGACAGTAGATGCGATCAAATCCGGAGAGACATCATTTGCAGATATGCCTAACTGGGAGAACCTTTACAAGTTTCTCGATCTTGCTGTAGAGTATGGTCCGGATAAGCCGCTTGAGGTTGACTGGGAGACATCAGAGAATATGCTTGCAAACGGCGAAGCAGCTATGATCCATATGGGTGACTGGTGCCAGTCTACATTGGATTCCTTTAATCCGGATGCAAATCTTGCATTCCTTCCATTCCCGGTAGGCTCCGGTGAAGATGATGCAACTGTATTATCCTCCTGTAACTGGACTTATATTGTAAACAAAGATTCCAAGAATCTGGATCTTGCAAAAGAGTATTGTGAGTTTATCCTTACCTCCGAAGAAGGCCAGAAATGGATGGCAGAAGGTGTAGGCGCTGTTCCTGGTGCAAAGTCTGACATGAAAGTAACCGGCGCTCTTGCAAATGATGCTAAGACCTATATCGATGCTGGAAAGACAAACGGCTGGATCCATACAATTGCTCCTGGCAGCTACGCAGATGAGTGTGGTCCGTATCTTCAGTCTTACATGCTTGGAGACATGAGCGCAGATGAAGTAACACAGCTCTTCCAGGATTTCTGGACATCAGCAGAGTAACAAGGAACTCCAGGAGCCGAAGAGAAACAGATTTGTTGATTTTGGGCTGACGGAATGTAACTGACAAAAGAGGGAGACAGGCAGCAGCTTTGCCTGTTTCCCAAATATAAACCAAAGAAAAAATGAATTTCTGGAGGGGATAGGATTGAAAAACAAAAAAACAAAGGATCTGGCAATTTTTGCATTGTTTGTCTTTCCGGCAGTCGTTTTTGTACTGTTTGCCACAGATATTCCATTTGTAATGAATCTGTACTATTCGGTATTTAATTGGAATGGAATCGGCAAGAACATGGAATTTGTAGGACTTGCCAACTATGTGAAGATCTTTACTGCTGACCCGCTTTTCTGGAAAGGTGTCAGATTTACTCTTAAATTTGCAGTATTTTATGTTGTTATCGTAAACATTGTTTCTCTCACAGTCGCTATCGTAATGGCACGTGAGAACAAAGTGAACAGTCTTGGTCGTGCTTTTTATTATATTCCTTATATCATCAGTCTGACAGCGATCAGTCTGATCTGGAAATTTATCCTGGGACCTGGCTTTGAGGCTCTTTACAGTGTTACAGGATGGGAATTCTTTAACTGGAGCTGGCTTGGAACACCGAAGCTTGCTTTTTATGTGGTTGTTGTCATGGCAGTATGGCAGAATCTTGGTTTTTACATGGTCAATTATATCGCAGGAATCATTGCAGTTCCGGGAGAGCTTCTGGAAGCGGCAAGAATCGACGGAGCAACCTCTTTCCAGGTATTCCGCAAGATCACAATTCCGATGATCATGCCTGCGATCTCGATCTGTATGCTGACATCAATGACATTTGCGTTTAAGTTATTCGATATTATCATGGTATTTACAAAGGGCGGACCTGCGAATTCAACTGTTTCCGTTGCGTATAATATTTATAAGGAAGCTTTTGTTAACAGCAAATATGGTCTTGCTACTGCCAAATCTCTTGTATTTGTAGTATTTGTTCTGATCATTACAGCAATTCAGATGAAGATTACCAAGAGTAAGGAGGTTGAGGCATAATGAAGAAGAAACCAAAGAACCTGCGGCAGGTGAATGCACTGACGATCATTATTTTTGTATGTGCGATCTTCTGGCTGATGCCGCTGGTATTGATCTTTATAAACTCATTTAAACCCTATAATGATATGCTGCAGGACTTTCTGGCTCTGCCCAAGTCATGGAGCCTGAAGATGTATATGGAGACCTGGACGAAATTCGATTTCCCGTCTCTGATCTTTAATACATTGCTTTATACATTCTGCACTGTCATCCTGGTAGTGCTTATGGCGCCGATGGCAGCCTATAAGCTCGCAAGAACAAAAAGCAGACTTAGCAAAATATGCTTTGTTCTGATCATCATGCCGATGATGGTTCCGTTCCAGTCTTACATGATCACCTTGACAAGACTGGTTTCCAACGTGAAACTGACTGGAACAAGAACCGGATATATTCTGGTAAGTGTGGGCTTATGTATGCCTCTGGCAGTATACATGATCCATGGATTTGTAAAAAATGTTCCTATCGATCTGGAAGAGTGTGCATGTATTGACGGCGCAGGTAAGATCCGCACCTATTTCAGCATTGTACTTCCGCTTCTGAAACCGATCCTCACGACGGTCGTTGTTTTGGATGCACTGGCAACCTGGAATGATATCATCACCAACCAGCTGATCGTTGGCGGAAACACAGTGGCAATGAATATCCAGAATGCACTGTACATGCAGTTTTCCGCACAGACAGCAGACTGGGAGCATGCACTTCCCGGAATCGTAATGTCCATGATACCGAGTCTTATCTTCTTTGTTGTGATGCAGAAGCATATTGTAGGTGGTATTACTGCCGGTGCGGTAAAAGGCTGATCTTGGTGGTATAAGTAGTATAATATGAGATAATACTGGAAGGAGAACAGAACCTATGAAAGTTGGAGTTTTGATCGAATTTACAAGCAATACAGATATTGATGCAAAATTTGCGGAGCTGAAGGAAATGGGTGTGGATAGCTGCCAGCTGGTATGTTGGGATCGTCCAACACTTCAGGACGATGCTATGGCAGAGGCTATTAATAAAGGTCTGGAGAAATACGGGATCCACGCAACCGCATTCTGGTGCGGATGGGAAGGCCGCAGAGTATGGGATTTCTATGAAGGACAGCTGACACTTGGCCTGATTCCGTCTGATTACAGAGTTGAGAGACTGAAGATGCTTATGGAAGGTTCTGACTTTGCGAAAAAGATCCATGTGACAGACCTGGCAACACACGTTGGCTATATGCCGGAAAATCCATACGACCCGAAATACGAGGAAGTATTGGTTGCATGTAAGGCTATTGTGGAAAAATGTAAGGAAAATGGTCAGAACTTCCTGTTTGAAACAGGACAGGAGACTCCTGTAACATTAAAGCGTGCGATCCAGGATATTGAGAAAGCTGTCGGAAAAGGAAATGTGGGAATTAACCTTGATCCTGCAAACCTGATCATGTACGGAAAGGCAAATCCGGTAGATGCTCTGGAGGTTTTCGGTGAGTATGTCATGGGAATTCACGGAAAAGATGGAAAATATCCAACAGATGGACATCATCTGGGTGATGAGGTTCCCCTTGGCCAGGGTAAAGTAAATTATTCTGCATTTATTGCAAAGCTGAAAGAGATCGGTTATCAGGGAGATATTACCATTGAGCGTGAGATCTCCGGTGAGGAACAGAAAAAAGATATCCGTATGGCCAAGGAGCTTCTGGATAAACTGATCGCAGAATAAGAGCTGAGGAAAAAACTATGATTATTTACGCAGGAAAAGATTATCAGGATGTAAGCAGAAAAGCAGCCAATATCATGTCTGCACAGATTATCATGAAACCGGATGCAGTTCTTGGACTGGCTACCGGTTCCACGCCTGTGGGCATGTATGCACAACTGGTAGAATGGTACAAAAAAGGGGATCTGGATTTTTCCAGGGTGACAAGTGTGAATCTGGATGAGTACAAGGGACTTTCCGGCGACAATGACCAGAGCTACCGCTATTTTATGGATCATAATCTCTTTGACCATGTAAATATTGACAAAGCACGGACCTTTGTGCCTGACGGACTGGAAGAGGATAGCGATAAGGCATGTGCACAGTATAACGAAATCATCCGGCAAACCGGAGGTATGGATATGCAGCTGCTTGGTATCGGCGGGAACGGACACATCGGCTTCAATGAACCAGGAGATGCCTTTGAAAAAGAAACCCATTGTGTGGATCTGACAGAAAGTACCATCAGAGCCAATTCAAGGTTTTTTGAAAGCATGGATGAGGTCCCGAAACAGGCCTACACTATGGGAATCGGGAATATCATGGCTGCAAAAAAGATCCTTCTTGTGGCAACGGGAACATCCAAGGCAGAAGCCCTGTATAATTCCCTGTACGGACCGATCACACCGAAGGTTCCGGCATCTATCCTGCAGCTTCACCCGGATCTCACGGTTGTGGCAGATGAAGATGCACTGAGTATGATCCGCGAAAAAATAAAATAAAAATCCGGAATACAACTGCCGGATCAAAAAAGGATGGCTTCCGATTCCTACCTGTGCAGGAACGGAAGCCATCCTTTTTCTTTCCGCTGCTCAGTGGATTTCTTCACCGGCAGTTTTTTGTGCGGCTTTTATTTCGTTGTAACAGTATTTGATGATAGATTTTCTGGTTATGATTCCGATGAAGGAGCCCTGGTCATCTACCACCGGTACGAAGTTCTGATTAATGGCGCGATCCAGGAGATCTTCCATATTGGAATCTGCATGGACCGGTTTGTAGGTGGCACGGCGTGGAATCGCCATGATTGGGATTCCCTCTGTTTCCTTGATGTCGTGGATATCTGCACGGCGCATGCCCCAGAGGAGATCTCCCTCTGAGATGGTGCCGAGATATTTGCCGTCCATGGTGAGGATAGGAATGCAGGAGTACTTGCGGTGCTCCATTTTTTCGAGGGTCTGGCGAAGAGTTTCATCCTCAAAGATGTAGGCTACTTCGCTTTTGGGAATCAGAAAAAACAGAATGTTCACGTTATTACCTCATTTCCGCGAAAATTATAAATAAATCTGTAGGCTGTTTTAGAGAAGCTGAAGTCCGTGTGTCTCTGCAGCATCTGTGATCTCCTTCGGCCAGAGAGAGACATGTACTTCTCCGATGTGTACTTTACGAAGGAAGAACATACAGATCCTGGACTGTCCGATACCACCACCGATGGTGTACGGAAGCTCTTTGTTCAGGATGGCCTTCTGGAATGGAAGCTCTCTTCGGTCATCACAGCCTGCTTCGGTAAGCTGGCGGTCAAGTGCGTCCTCGTCAACACGGATTCCCATTGAGGAAAGCTCAAGGGCAATGTCAAGTACCGGATAGTATACGAGGATATCACCGTTCAGTTCCCAGTCATCATAGTCCGGGGCACGTCCGTCGTGACGCTCGCCGTTTGTGAGCATTTTTCCGACCTTCATAAGGAATACGGCACCCTTTTCACGGGTGATCCGATATTCACGTTCCTTCGGTGTGCAGTCCGGATACATGTCAAGAAGCTCCTGAGTTGTGATAAAGAAGATATCCTTCGGAAGGATCTCCTCGATGTAGTCATACTGTACAGCCATGTATTTTTCGGTTTTACGAAGGACACTGTAAATGGTGCGTACGGTTTCCTTGAGAGTCTCAATGGAACGTTCTTCTTTGGAGATGATCTTTTCCCAGTCCCACTGGTCTACGTAAACAGAGTGGATATTGTCCAGATCTTCATCCCGGCGGATGGCTACCATATCTGTGTAAAGACCTTCTCCGTGAGAAAATCCGTATTTTTTCAGTGCGTAGCGTTTCCATTTGGCAAGGGAGTGTACGATTTCGGCGTTGCTTCCTTCGATAGCCTTGATATCAAAGCTTACCGGACGCTCTACACCATTAAGGTTGTCATTAAGGCCGGATTCCGGTGCTACAAATGTTGGAGCGGATACTCGAAGAAGGTTCAGCTTCTGTGAGAGTGTCTGCTGGAAGAAATCTTTTACTGTTTTGATCGCAATCTGTGTGTCATGGAGGTTCAGGTCTGCATGATAGGTTGCGGGGATTGTGATTGTATTCATTATCGGCTCCTCCTGATGATTTTTAGGCTTATTGCTCTGTGGGGTATTATAGCAGAAAATGGGTGGAGTGGCAATATAATGAGAGGGGAAGTCTTTTGGGGTATCGTAGAAAAATACTGGGTATTAAATGCCTGGTGTGATATACTGAAAAAAGAATGCTTATGTTTACGATGGAAATATAAATATCCGTTTTGACGGATAGAATGGAGGGAGCTTATGGCAGGTCAAAGATGTCAGGTTTGTGGGGGTAAGGTTGTAAATGGCAGGTGTTCATTATGTGGGATGCCTTACAGAAATGATGAGGTGTTATATCATCTGAATGAGCCCCGGGAGATACATTATAAACATGCTTCCGCCAAAGTGCGGGATATGATGCGGCAGTATGGACAGGATGCTGATCAAACAACACAACATAACGGAAACGTAAACCGGAATACGAACGCGAACCGGAATACAAACATAAACCGGAATACGAATGCAAGCCGCAATACCGATTTGAATCGGAATCTAACCGGAAGCCGGAATACAGGTGCAGCAGCCGGACGTAAGACTGCAGCGGCAGTTAATACCAGGAATAAAACAACGGTGGGCAGAAATCGTGCAGAAGTTTTAGATCAGGGAAAAAAACAGCAAAAAAAAGATCAGAAAAGCAGCGGGGCAGGCTGGATCATATGGTTTATAGTGACACTGGCCATTCTGCTTCCGAAATTATGGGATTTTCTTGCAGACTGGATCGGAACGAATTTGTGAGAATATTTCTGCAGTGAGATCAGGCAGTGCTAAGTGTCTGTATTTTCGTGTATACAGAAATATCCCTTTTCTTTTCTCCTCAGCTGTGTTATACTCATGCCTAGCACAACATATAGATGAAAAACAATATATAGAGGATATAGGTACTATATATAGTATTTTGCATAGCGACTTATATATAGCGCAGGGAGGGATGAGCAATGTTATATGTGATCAAGAAAGACGGGACAAGAGAGGAGTTTAATCCGCAGAAGATCGTGGCTGCCGTGAACAAATCCGCAGAGCGTATTCTTTATACTTTTTCAGACGAGGAGAAGGATTTTATCTGCCGTTTTGCCCAGGAGCATGCGGATTCCCTTGGAAAGAATGAGATCGAGATCCAGGAGATGCACAACATCGTGGAGGGGGCTCTGGAGCGTGTGAATCCGGCAGTTGCCAAGAGCTACCGTGATTATCGGAATTACAAGCTGGATTTTATCCATATGATGGATGATGTCTATACCAAGAGTCAGGCGATCCGTTATATCGGTGATAAAAGTAATGCCAATACAGACAGCACCCTTGTTGCCACGAAACGAAGCCTGATCTTTAATGAGCTGAACAAGGAACTCTATCGGAAGTTTTTTATGAACCGTAATGAGCTTCAGGCATGTAAGGACGGCTACATTTATATTCATGACCAGTCTGCACGTCTGGATACCATGAATTGCTGTCTGTTCGATGTGGCAGCTGTTTTAAGTGGCGGTTTTGAGATGGGCAATGTCTGGTATAACGAGCCGAAGACTCTGGATACAGCCTTTGATGTTATGGGGGATATCATTCTCAGTACAGCAGCACAGCAGTATGGTGGCTTTACAGTGCCGGAGGTTGATAAGATCCTGGCACCGTATGCAAAGAAGAGCTATGATAAATATATTTCCGAATTTATGAAATACTCGGATGAGAGCTGGAGTGGCCGTGAGGAGAGAGCTATTGAGTATGCTCTTGATAAGGTCCGCAGGGATTATGACCAGGGCTGGCAGGGAATTGAGTATAAGTTGAATACCGTCGGTTCTTCCAGAGGTGATTATCCGTTTGTTACGGTGACACTTGGTCTCGGAACCGAGCAGTTTGAGAAGATGTGTACGATTTCCCTTCTTGAGGTCCATCAGGGAGGACAGGGTAAGGCCGGACACAAGAAACCGGTACTTTTCCCGAAGATCGTATTCCTTTATGACAAAGAGATCCATGGTCCCGGAAAGTGCTGTGAGGATATTTTTGAGGCTGGTGTGGAGTGTTCCTCCAAAACCATGTATCCGGACTGGCTGTCTATGTCCGGCGCAGGCTATATTTCCAGTATGTACAGGAAATACAAGAAGGTCATCAGCCCGATGGGATGCCGTGCTTTCTTAAGTCCGTGGTATGAGCGTGGCGGTATGGAGCCGGCGGATGAGAATGATACGCCTGTTTTTGTGGGACGTTTTAACATTGGTGCGGTAAGCCTTCATCTTCCGATGATCCTTGCAAAGGCCAGAGCGGAGAGCAGAGATTTTTATGAGGTTCTGGATTTCTATCTGGAAATGATCCGTAACCTGCACATTCGCACTTACGAATATCTGGGACAGATGCGTGCATCCACCAACCCGCTTGCATACTGTGAAGGCGGTTTCTACGGCGGACATCTGAAACCGAATGAAAAGATTGGCAAGATCCTGAAGCCTATGACAGCTTCCTTCGGTATCACAGCGTTAAATGAGCTTCAGGAACTTTACAATGGCAAATCCATTGCCGAGGATGGGGCGTTTGCTCTGGAGGTTCTGAAATATATCAATGACAAGGTAAATCAGTACAAGAAGGAAGATGGTTATCTTTATGCGATCTACGGAACACCGGCAGAGAGTCTTTGTGGCCTGCAGGTAGAGCAGTTCCGTAAGATGTATGGAATCATTGAGGGCGTTTCTGACAGACCATATGTGAGCAACAGCTTCCACTGCCATGTAACAGAGGATGTAACTCCAATCGAGAAACAGGATCTGGAGGGACGTTTCTGGGAACTCTGCAATGGAGGTAAGATTCAGTATGTACGTTATCCGATCGGCTACAATAAGGAAGCTATCCGTACACTGATCCGCAGAGCCATGGATCTGGGATATTATGAGGGAGTGAACCTTTCTCTTGCATACTGTGACGATTGTGGTCATGAGGAACTGGAGATGGATGTATGCCCTGTCTGCGGTTCCAGAAACCTGACCAAGATCGACCGTATGAACGGATATCTTTCCTACAGCCGTGTCCATGGAGATACCCGCCTGAATGAGGCGAAGATGGCTGAGATCGCTGAGCGAAAATCTATGTAAATACTGGCTGCCCGATCAACTGTGGAACAGTGATCGGATGTGGGGCCAGACAGTATAAAAAATATCCCGCAGAGCTGCCGGTAAGACCAGCAGCTGTCTGCGGGATATTTTTATGTAAAGTGAAGTTTTATAGTTCACTTTGTATTCTGAGTCTGTAAAATGATCATTTAATGATAGTTCCGGTCTTCTCACGGTAGCCGTCTTTTGCATGGGCCATGTCTGTGATGATGGTACGGCGTCCGGTTCCCTTCTCCACGAAGGAAACACCTGCTTCGATCTTAGGAAGCATGGAGCCTGCCGCAAACTGTTTGCCGGCAATATATTTCTTGGCATCTTCTGTGGAAATAGTATCCAGATAAGATTCGTGATCCGTATTATGGTCAAGGCTTACTTTCTCGACGCTTGTAAGGATCATCAGAGTGTCAGCGTTCAGTTCTTCTGCAAGAAGTCCTGCTGCCAGGTCTTTCTCGATGATGGCGCTGGCACCATTCAGCTGAGTTCCCTGCTCAAGAACCGGGATTCCGCCACCGCCTGCGGCAATGACGATCTGCTCTGCTGCAGAGAGGACCTTTACGGTTTCAATCTCTACGATCTTCTGTGGCTTCGGTGCTGCAAGGATACGTCTGTACTGGCCCTCGCCCACCTTTGTGACAAAGTTTCCTTTTTCTTCTTCAGCTTCGGCCTCTTCTGCGTTAAGAACACGTCCAATGATCTTCTCCGGCTCTGCAAATGCTTCATCGTATGGATCGATGACAACCTGTGTCAGAACTGTGCTGACCGGTTTGTAGATCCCTCTGGAGATAAGCTCAGCACGGATGGCGTTCTGAAGGTCATAGCCGATATAACCCTGGCTCATGGCGGAACATACGGACATTGGTGCAAATGTATAATCAGGATGTGCCTTACCGAATTCATTCATTGCGGTGTGGATCATCCCTACCTGCGGACCGTTGCTGTGGGAGATCACTACGCGGGTTCCCTCCTCTACCAGATCTGCGATTACCTTCGCTGCGAGTTTTGTAGCTGTTTTTTGCTCTGGAAGTGTGGTGCCAAGTGCCCGGTGGCCTAATGCAACTACTACGGTTTTTTCGCTCATAGGAAATACCTCGTTTCTCTTAAAAATTGGAATGAAATCAGTTACTGTATTCAGTAACGAGTACATCGAAAACGATGCACGAGTATTATATTTTATTATAAAAGACCTATGTGGGAAATGCAATAGAAAATCGAGTGTTTTCCGAGACAGGAAAAACCGCCTGATCCAGTCAGACGGTTTGATTCCTACTATTTTTTGAGGGGGGAGATAGAGAGTGGTTTTTCATCTATCCAACACCTATTATATAGAGAAAATATGTTTAAAATATGTCGTTAATCTAAAAGAAATGGAAAATTTATAAAGAAAGTTTAAACAAACTTTATAATTTTTATATCCGGTTGCGCATGGTCTGAAAATGTGATACATTGAAAAAGTCTTGATCCTGCATTCTGCGGGATCTGTTCACGCATCGTTTCGATGCAGAAATCCATTTTATTTTATCGAAAAAAATATTGATCATGCACCATTTGCCGGGGAGGGATGCCTTTGTCTGTGGAAAAGTAAGTTTCTGTAAAAAAAACATGTGTATAAGAAATGCCAGATCAGGCAGAAATGAGGAAGAGCCATGAAAAACAGAATATGGAAACAGATGAAGAAAGTCGGAATTGTGACAGTGCTGGCAGGAGCCATGCTGGGAGGAACAATAGAACCGGAGCTGACTCTGGGAGCAGATTTTTTGCCGGGCCAGGCACCGTTTATCGATCAGAGTGTGTTCTGGAAAGACATAGAATCCGGACAGGCGGAGCTTGGAATCCGGATTCGCGGCTTGAATGAATGGCTGTCCGGGAGAAGGTTTTCGGAGGATAAGGAGAAAAATGAGAAGTGGGACGATGAACTTCAGAAGATTGAAGATCCATCGGTGGAGCAGGAAGAAGAGATAGAGCAGGAGCTGCCGGAAGATGATTGGCAGCAGGAAAAGGAGCCAGAGCAGGAGCTGCCGGAGGATGACTTGCAGCAGGAAGAGAAGGCAGAACAGGAATTGCCGGTGGATAAGGTTGTGGAAGGAATCGGAATAGAAATGGAGGAAGCATATGAGCACGTGGAGCAGCTGGCATCCGGGGAAACAGTACAGCCGGAGGATGAAGAGCAGGAGAAAACGGGTCCGCTCACACCGGAAGGAACGTCGACCGGAGGGGAAAATGTAGGGAATGAAGAGGAAGGTGAGTCTGAGGAGACGCAAAAGCTGACGCTGGTCACGTATATTTCGGAGTATTTTGTTCCGGAAACGGATTCTGTCCCGAAAAATATGGCTGCACAGCAGATTTCTGTAAGGAGCCAGAGCGGTGAAGCTACAGAGATCACAAAGCTGGAAAGCGTGCTGAACGTGGAGAAGAACGGGCAGGATGAGATTTTTTTCCGTATCCCGCTGATCCTGCGGCAGGAATACCGTTTTCCGGCAGAGAAAAGCAGTTATCCTGTGACTCAGGAGGAACCGCTTCAGAAGGACTGTACCGGTGCGGGAACCTTTCTCATGACAGAAGAAAACGGGGAAGAGCTGGTGATCGCAGAGGGAATCTCGCCTATGCTGGACGTGGAGGCTGCTGAGGCTGATATGGAATTGTCGGTAATTGCACAGAATGAAAAAATGAAAGCAGGGCAGACCATCCGTTATCAGGTGGAGATAGCCAATACCGGAAAGCTGGATCTTGCAGATATCCGTCTGACCAGCAGCTTTTCCTGCCCTAAGATCCGGCAGCTGTGGGAAGATGCAGAAGGACTTCTAACAGAAGGGGCTGTGGCGGAATTTGCAGAATTAAAAGCCGGAGAGAGCAGGAGCTTTTATGTACAGGCGCCGCTTCTGGATGAACAGGAAAAAGATCTGGAGCACCAGGTGGAAGCAGAGGCCAGGGTGAAGGACAGAGTGGAGGAGGTGATCCGGAAGAACGCTTCCACTATAAATGGTCTGGAGGCACTGAAGGCGGATCTTTCTGTAAAGAAAACTGCAGACAAAGAAACCGCTGCACCGGGTGAGACTGTGACCTATCAGATATGTATCGTGAATACCGGTGAAAAAACGCTTCATTCGGTTATGGGAACGGAGCGCTTTCAGGCAGCAGGGATCCATGCACAGTTTCTGGAGCAGGAAGGTGTAACGCTCAACAGCAGCCGTACAAAGGCAATGATCCAACAGATCCCGCCGGGAGAGGCAGTTTCTCTTCAGGCTGTGGTGAAGATCCCGGGAAAAACAGCGGATCAGAAGCTTTTTAACCAGGTGACGGTCACAAGCCAGGAAACCGGAGAGCGATTGATGGAGGCCTCCGCTTCTGTCATGGTAAAAGGAGAGGTGGCTATTACGCCGGAAGAAGGGCTGCCTTTGCAGGGAGATGACCAGGGTCCGGCTTCCGGTCAGATACAGATGGCAAGAACTGCGTCCACACATCCGAAGACCGGAGATGATACCAGGAGGGATTTGTGGACGCTTCTGGCAGTGACAGCTTTGGTGACTGTGCTGGGCGGCATCTGGCTCCGGAAAAAATATGCGGATATTTATGGAAAAAGCTGATGTTACTGAGAACGGAGTGAACAGTAACAAGCTGATATTTTACAAGGCGGCCGTACCTCAAAGAAACGTTGAAAACAGGGGGGAGGTGTGCTATTCTATATGGTATGTACAGAAAATAAGAACAGTATATTTCCCGCCTTCGGTGTGCTGCCGTCAGACCGGAAAAAGGGAAGATGGAGGAGAAAAATGAATCTTTTATCCTTATTGGAACATCTTGAATACAAATGCCTTCAGGGAAGTACAGAGCAGGAGGTTTCTTCTGTTGTATATGATTCCCGCAAAGTAGAAGAAGGGAGCCTTTTTATCTGCATCAGAGGTGCGGTCGTGGATGGACATAAATTTATACCTGATGTTGTGGCAAAGGGTGCGAAGACACTCATCGTGGAAGAAGCGGTGGAGGCACCGGAGGATGTGACAGTGATCCAGGTAGAGGATACCCGTTACGCCATGGCCTTTATTTCAGCAGCATGGTTCGGACATCCGGCAGAAAAGCTCAAAACCATCGGTATCACCGGAACCAAAGGAAAAACAACTACAACCTATATGGTGAAATCGATCCTTGAGAATGCCGGATATAAGGTTGGTCTGATCGGAACCATCGAGGCTGTTATCGGGGAGAAGCATATCCCGGCAGCCAACACGACACCGGAATCCTATATGGTACAGAAATATTTTCATGATATGGTAGAAGCAGGCTGCGATGCGGTCGTTATGGAGGTTTCCTCACAGGGACTGATGCTTCACAGGACACAGGGATTTGTGTTTGATTTTGGAATTTTCACAAATATTGAACCAGATCATATCGGACCGAATGAGCACAAGGACTTTGATGATTATCTGCACTGCAAATCCATGCTTCTCAAACAGTGTAAGGTTGGTATCGTAAATCGTGACGATGAACACTTTGACCGCATTATCGAAGGCCACACCTGTAAACTTGAAACCTATGGATTTTCCGAAAAAGCAGATCTCCGTGCAGAGGACGCCAGACTCGTTGGAAGAAAGGGCTATCTGGGAATTTCCTACCATGTGAAGGGGCTTATGGATTTTCCGGTGGAGATCGATATTCCGGGTAAATTCAGCATTTACAATTCTCTGACAGCCATTGCCATCTGCCGTCATTTTAAGGTATCTGAGGAGAATATCATCAAAGCTCTGAAGGTAGCCAAAGTCAAAGGCCGTATTGAGATGATCAAGGTATCTGACGAATTTACACTGATGATCGATTACGCACATAATGCGATGGCGCTGGAGAGCCTTCTCGGAACACTGAAGGAATATGATCCGCACAGACTGGTATGCCTGTTTGGCTGTGGCGGAAACCGTTCCAAGCTGCGCCGTTATGAGATGGGTGAGGTTTCCGGAAAGATGGCAGATCTGACCATCATCACTTCAGATAATCCGCGAGATGAGGATCCGCAGGCCATCATCGATGATATCAAGATCGGAATGGCAAAAACAGACGGAAAATATGTAGAGATCCCGGATCGTAAAGAAGCGATCGCCTATGCGATCCATCATGGTGAGCCGGGAGATATCATCGTCCTTGCAGGAAAGGGCCATGAGGATTACCAGGAGATCAAGGGAAAGAAATATCCCATGGATGAGCGTGTACTGATCCGGGAGATCCTGGAAGAAGATCAGAAAGCGTAAATGGATGATCTATGCAGATGTGATCATTGATATTTCTCATGAGAAGCTGGACCGGGATTTTCAGTATCGTGTACCTGAGGAACTGGCACAGGCAATAAAACCCGGAGTTGTGGTCACAGTGCCCTTCGGAAAGGGAAATACCCTTCGGAAAGGCTATGTGACCGGGATCTCCGGAACGGCAAAATATGATGCGTCAAAGCTCAAGGAGATCCGGGGTGTGTCCACAGACAGTGAGACAACAGAATCCCGGCTGATCGCACTTGCGGCCTGGATGAAGGAGACCTATGGCTCCACCATGATCCAGGCACTGAAAACAGTTCTGCCTGTGAAAGACAAAGTCCGTGCAAAAGAGAAAAGGCTGATCTTTTTTACAGGAAAAAAGGAAGAGGGGCAGGCACTTTTAGGCGAGCTGGAAGGCAGCCGCTTTAAAGCACGTGAGCGGTTCCTGCGGGCGATCCTGGAGGCCGGGAGCCTGGATTATACCTATGCCTCCAAAGAGCTTGGTGCCGGCATTTCCGTTCTTGATTTTTTTGAAAAAAAAGGTCTGATAACTATTGAAAGTCAGGAAATGTATCGCATTCCCGAGGGAATCGGCCTGGTGAAGGAGGACATGGAGCTGAGTCTGAACCAGGAACAGCTTCTGGCGGCAGAGCAGATCTTTCGGGAATGGCAGGAGCCGGATCCAAGACCTGCGCTTCTTTTCGGAGTGACCGGAAGCGGAAAGACGCAGGTTTATATGCGACTGATCCAGAAGGTGCTGGAGGAGGGAAAACAGGCGATCGTGCTGATCCCTGAGATCGCACTTACCTATCAGACAGTCCGGCGCTTTTATGCCATGTTCGGAGATAAGGTTTCGGTTCTGAACTCCAGACTTTCCCAGGGAGAACGCTATGATCAGTTCAAAAGAGCAAAACGTGGTGAGATCCAGGTGATGGTAGGACCCAGATCTGCATTGTTCACGCCATTTGCAGATCTGGGGCTGATCGTTATCGACGAAGAGCATGAACCCACCTACAAAAGTGAGAATACGCCAAGATATCATGCCCGTGAGACCGCTATTGAGAGGGCACGGATGGAACATGCCCGTGTGGTCATGGGATCAGCTACTCCGTCATTGGAAGCCTACAGTCATGCCTGTGACGGAGAATATCTTCTGGTAAAGTTAAACGCACGTTATGAAGAAAGGCCGCTTCCGCAGGTATCGATCGTGGATCTTCGGGAAGAATTAAAGAAAGGGAACCGCTCGGTACTGAGTCTGGAGCTGAAAAGGGATCTGGAGCAGGTCCTTGAAAGAAGGGAACAGGCCATGCTGTTTCTGAACCGGAGAGGATATGCGGGCTTTGTTTCCTGCAGAGCCTGCGGCCACGTTATGAAATGTCCCCACTGTGATGTGTCTCTAAGTGAACACAATGGCAATCGTCTGATCTGTCATTACTGCGGCTATGAGACTGTGAAGCCGGAAATCTGTCCATCCTGTGACTCACCGCACATTGGTGGATTTAAGGCAGGAACCCAGCAGATCGAGAAGGTCATTGAAAAAGAATTCCCGAAAGCCAGGGTACTCCGAATGGATTTTGATACCACAAGGACCAAGGACAGCTATGAGAAGATCCTGGATTCTTTTGCAAAGCATGAGGCAGATATTCTGGTGGGGACCCAGATGATCGTCAAGGGACATGATTTTCCGGATGTGACCCTGGTAGGAGTGATCGCAGCAGATCTTTCACTGAATATGGATGACTATCACTGCGGGGAGCGTACATTCCAGCTTCTGACTCAGGCAGTTGGACGTTCCGGCAGAGGTAACCGCCCGGGGCAGGCGGTGATCCAGACATATCAGCCGGAGCATTACAGTATCCAGGCTGCAGCTATTCAGGATTATGAGAAATTTTATAAAGAAGAAATGGGGTACCGGATGCTTCTGGATTATCCGCCAGCAGCCCATATGATGACTGTTTTTGGCGCCTGCCAGGATGAAGAGCTTCTGAAAAATGCCATGTATTATATAGAAGTTTTTATCCGCAGGGTAAGTCCGAAGGAAGAGCTTCACATGATCGGACCTGCAGCTGCATCGGTAGGCAAGGTAAAGGATGTTTATCGTCAGGTGATCCATCTGAAGCACAGAGATATCAGCTTTCTCACCGCAGTCAGAGAGAAGCTGGAGAAATATATAGAGATAAATTCCGGATTCCGGAAAATATACATTCAATTTGATATGAATTAAAGGAGAAGAAAAATGGCACTTAGAACAATCCGTGTACAGGGGGATTCTGTACTGACAAAAAAATCCCGGACAGTAGACAAAATGACACCGAGGATCGGGGAACTGATCACAGATATGCTGGATACCATGTATGATGCAATGGGTGTTGGCCTCGCTGCACCACAGGTAGGAATCCTGAAACGTATCGTTGTCATCGATGTAGGTGAGGGCCCGATCGTGCTGATCAATCCGGAGATCCTTGAGACAAGCGGCGAGCAGACCGGTGACGAGGGATGCCTGAGCGTTCCGGGAATGGCAGGACAGGTAACACGTCCGAACTATGTGAAGGTAAAAGCACTTGATGTAAATATGGACGAACAGATCTACGAGGGAGAGGGCCTTCTGGCAAGAGCGTTCTGTCATGAGATTGACCATCTGGATGGAAAAATGTATACAGAACTTGTGGAGGGAGAACTTCACAAGGTAACTTATGATGAAGAAGACTAAAGGCGGGATACTATGAAGATTATTTATATGGGAACTCCGGACTTTGCGGTGGCGCCTCTTGCAGCACTGGCAGAGAACGGATATGAAGTGGAGGCTGTGATCACACAGCCGGACAAACCGAAGGGCAGAGGCAAAACTATGATGCCTACTCCTGTAAAAGAAGAAGCACTGAAACACGGGATCCCAGTACTGCAGCCGGTGAAGGTAAGAGATCCTGAATTTGTGGAAGAACTGAAAAATCTTGCACCGGACATCATCATTGTTGCGGCATTCGGGCAGATCATTCCAAAGAGCATCCTGGATATGCCGAGATTCGGATGTATCAATATCCATGCGTCTCTGCTTCCTAAATATCGTGGAGCTGCACCGATCCAGCAGGCGGTGATCGACGGTGAAAAAGAATCCGGCGTTACCATTATGCAGATGGGAACCGGTCTGGATACCGGTGATATGATTTCCAGGATCGTGGTTCCGCTTGCCAAAGATGAGACAGGTGGAAGCTTGTTTGATAAGCTCGCACAGGCAGGTGCAGAGCTTCTGGTACAGACCTTACCGTCCATTTTTGACGGAACTGCAACCCGCGAGAAACAGCCGGAGGAGAGTCCAACACCATATGCTGCCATGATCTCCAAAAAAATGGGGCTTCTGGATTTCAGCAAAAATGCGGAAGAACTGGAGCGTCTGGTAAGAGGCCTTGATCCATGGCCAAGCGCTTTTACCTTTATCAATGGAAAAACATTGAAGGTCTGGAAGAGCTCTGTTCTGGAAAAACAGGCACAGGAAGCACCGGGAACTGTGATAGCCGCTGACAAAGGAGGAATCCAGGTAGCATGCGGCCAGAAGGTACTCGTGCTTCATGAAGTGCAGCTGGAAGGCAAAAAACGCATGGAAGCGGATGCGTTCCTTCGGGGATATCAGTTGAAACCAGGAGACATGTTCAGAGATTCCAGGGAGTGATGAGTTATGTACGGATATGGTTATTACGGATGGGGAATGGACCCCACGATTCTTTTGCTCGTGATCGGAATGCTTCTTTCTCTTGCGGCATCCGCGAAGCTGCGCAGTACCTTTGCAGTCTATAAAAAGGTCCGGAGTCATTCAGGTATCACCGGTGCGGAAGCTGCACAGAGGATCCTGAGAGCGGCTGGGATCACAGACGTACAGGTGGTTCCGATCCGCGGAAGTCTTACGGATCACTATGATCCGAGAACGAAAACGGTTTCCCTTTCAGAAGATATTTATGGAAGAAATTCTCTGGCGGCTGTGGGGGTGGCAGCACATGAATGTGGCCATGCGATCCAGGATGCGATCAATTATGCACCACTGAATATCCGTTCAGCCATTGTACCTGCCGCAAATATTGGTTCCCAGCTTTCATGGCCGCTGTTTATCGCAGGACTGATCTTTTCCATTGATCCGCTGGTAACTCTGGGAATTGTTTTGTTTTCACTGGCAGTACTGTTTCAGCTGGTGACACTTCCGGTTGAGATCAATGCGTCTTCCAGAGCGCTTAAAATGCTGGAAAGTACAGGTATCTTAGGTGCAGATGAAAAAAAGGGTGCAAGAAAAGTACTTACAGCGGCAGCGCTTACCTATGTAGCAGCTCTGGCGGCATCTATTCTGCAGCTTCTGAGACTGATTATCCTTGCAGGAGGTAGAGATCGTGATTAGCAGCGGAGTAAATACCAGAGAACTGATCCTTGAGATCCTGTTACAGATCGAGGAGGAGGGTGAGCACAGCCATATTGCGATCCGGAATGCGCTTTCCAAATATCAGTTTCTTCCGAAACAGGAACGTAGCTTTATTACAAGAGTATGTGAGGGAACCCTGGAATACAGGATCTATATTGATTATGTCATCGATTCTTTTTCCAAGGTTTCTGTAAACAAGATGAAACCGCAGATCCGTGAGATCCTGAGAAGTGCGGTATATCAGCTGAAATTTATGGACAGTGTTCCGGACAGTGCAGTATGCAATGAAGCGGTAAAGCTGGCACAGCGAAAAGGCTTTTATAATCTAAAGCCCTTTGTCAACGGGGTGCTCCGTACGATCGCAAGAGAGATCGGTGATCTGGAGCTTCCTTCCAGGGAAGAAAACGAAGTCCGTTATCTTTCTGTGAAATATTCCATGCCGGAATATCTGGTAGAAAAATGGAAAGCAGCCTACGGAGTGAAGACTACGGAGAAGATCCTGGAGGATTTTCTGACAGAAAGACCGATCACAGTACGGTGCCGTACTCATAAGGCGTCTCTGAGAGAGATCGTCACCAGTTTGAAGTCTCAGGGAGTGACAGTAGAACAGGCTCCTTATCTTCCCTATGCACTGAAGATTTCCGATTACAATCATATTTTGACACTTGAGACCTTCCTTCAGGGAAAGATCCTGGTGCAGGATGTAAGCTCTATGCTTGTAGCGGAAGCTGCAAGTCCGAAAAAAGGTGACCATATCATCGACATGTGCGCTGCACCAGGTGGAAAAAGCATCCATGCGGCAGACAAAATGGGGGATTACGGAAATGTGGATGCCAGAGATGTAAGTCAGTATAAGGCAGATCTTATCAAAGAAAACATCCACAGGACCGGAGTGATCAATGTGGAATCCAGAGTTCAGGATGCAACGGTATATGATCCGGATTCCGAACAGGCTGCGGATATTGTGATCGCGGATGTACCGTGCTCCGGTTATGGAGTTATCGGCAAGAAACCGGAAATCAAATACCGGGCAACTCCGCAGAAACAGGAAGAGATCGTAATGCTCCAGAGAATGATCCTGGATAAGGCTGCAAAGTATGTGAAACCGGATGGAACGCTGATCTTCAGCACATGTACCATTGCCCGGGAAGAAAACGAAGAAAATGTATTATGGTTTTTAAAGAATTATCCGTACCGGCTGGAAAGCCTGGATCCGTATATTCCGGAGGAACTGCACTGTAAATCCACGAAGCTTGGCTATCTGCAGCTTCTGCCGGGAATACATAAGACAGATGGATTCTTTATTGCCAGATTCAGAAGGAAATAGCAGAAAATGACAGATGTAAAATCCATGACCATGGAGGAATTGAAGGAATTCATGACAAAGATCGGTGAAAAGCCTTTCCGGGCGAAACAGATCTATGCATGGCTTCACCAGCAGCTGGTTACCTCCTGGGATGAAATGACAAATCTTTCCAAAAGCCTCAGGGAAAAGCTTTCGGCTTATCCGATCACAGCACTGACCCAGGCAGATGTAAGGATCTCAAAAATTGACGGAACCAGAAAATATCTGTTCCAGCTGGAAGATGGAAATGTGATCGAGAGTGTTCTCATGCGGTATCACCACGGAAATTCTGTGTGCATTTCTTCTCAGGTGGGCTGCCGTATGGGATGCAGATTCTGTGCATCTACCATCGGAGGACTGACCAGATGCCTGAAACCGTCCGAGATGCTGGATCAGATTTACCGTATCCAGGCAGATACCGGCGAACGTGTGGCCAATGTAGTTGTGATGGGAACCGGTGAGCCGATGGATAATTATGACAATCTTGTCCGTTTTGTCCGGATCCTTACCGACGAAAACGGTCTTGGGATCAGTCAGAGAAATGTGACGGTTTCTACCTGTGGGATCGTGCCGAAGATGTATGATCTGGCTGAAGAAAAGCTTCAGATCACTCTGGCACTTTCCCTTCATGCTCCAAATGATGAAAAACGACAGGAACTGATGCCGATCGCGAATAAGTATTCCATGGATGAGGTTCTGGATGCCTGCAGAAATTATTTTGACAAAACAGGCCGAAGGATCACCTTTGAGTACAGTCTTGTAGCCGGCGTCAACGACAGTGAAGAAGATGCGAGACAGCTGGCAGGCCGTATAAAAGGCATCAATTGCCATGTAAATCTGATTCCGGTCAATCCCATCAAGGAACGCTCCTATGTGAGGTCTACTCGACAGGCTGTGGAGAATTTCAAAATAAAACTTGAAAAATACGGAATTAATGTTACTATTAGAAGGGAAATGGGCAGCGATATCGACGGTGCCTGTGGACAGCTAAGAAAAAGTTACATGGAAAAAACAGAAAGCGAGAAGTGACATGAGGATATACTCAGCTACTGATGTAGGGCAGAAGCGGAAGATGAATCAGGATTACGTGTTTGCATCTGAAGGTCCGGTTGGAAATCTGCCTAATCTTTTCACAGTCGCGGACGGAATGGGCGGACATAACGCCGGTGACTATGCATCCTCACATGCAGTACGGATCCTTGTGGATGAAATCCGTGAAGATGCGGATTACAATCCTGTGAAGGTTATTCGTCATGCGATCGAAGCTGCGAACACGGAGATCAGAAACCGTGCGCAGGAAGACGAAAACCTCCGGGGCATGGGAACCACTATGGTGGTGGCGACTATTGTAGATCAGTATGCCTATGTAGCCAATGTGGGTGACAGCCGTTTATATGTGATCCAGGACGGGATCCGCCAGGTCACCAGAGATCATTCCCTGGTACAGGAAATGGTGAGAATGGGCGAGATCAGCGAAGCGGAAGCACGGAATCATCCGGATAAGAACATCATTACAAGGGCACTTGGCGCGGAGAAAACGGTGGATGTGGATTTCTTTGATCTGAAACTTGAAAAAGGATGTACGATCCTGATGTGTTCAGACGGTCTCAGCAATATGGTTGAAGATGAGAAGATCCAGGAGATCATATCCGATCCGGAAGCAGATATTGATCAGAAGGGCAGTGCGCTCCTTCGGGAAGCAAATCAGAATGGTGGTAAGGATAATATTGCAGTCGTACTGGTAGAGCCATTCACGAATGAGGTGGAAGCATGTTGAAGACGGGAATGATCATAGCCGAGCGCTATGAGATCGTAGGAAAAATCGGAACTGGCGGAATGGCAGATGTCTATAAGGCTATGGACCATAAGCTGAACCGTTTTGTTGCAGTGAAGGTCCTGAAACCGGAGTTTCGGGAAGACACCACGTTTATAAAGAAATTCAGAAGTGAGGCCCAGGCGGCAGCTGGTCTTACACATCCGAATATCGTCAATGTATTTGACGTAGGAGATGACGGCGGTGTTTATTACATTGTTATGGAACTGATCGAGGGTATCACTCTGAAGGAATACATCTCCAAGAAGGGAAAGCTTTCCATTAAAGAGGCTACAAGTATCGCAATCCAGGTTTCTATGGGTCTGGAGGCGGCACACAGCCATGGTATCGTTCACAGAGATGTGAAACCCCAGAATATCATTATCTCCACAGATGGTAAAGTAAAGGTGACAGACTTTGGAATTGCCAGAGCTGCATCTTCCAATACGATCAGCTCCAATGTAATGGGATCTGTACATTACAGCTCACCTGAGCAGGTGAGAGGCGGATACAGCGATGAGAAGAGCGATATCTATTCTCTTGGAATCACACTGTATGAGATGGTCACAGGAAGAGTTCCTTTTGACGGAGATACCACTGTGGCGATCGCTATCAAGCATCTGCAGGAAGAGATGGTTCCGCCAAGTGTTTATACACCGGACCTTCCGTACAGTCTGGAGCAGATCATTCTGAAATGTACACAGAAAAGTGTAGATCGTCGTTACAGCCGTATGGAGGATGTGATCGCAGATCTGAAGCATTCTCTGATCGATCCCCAGGGTGATTTTGTAAAGCTTACTACAGTTGACAACGATGCCAAGACGGTTGTGATCTCAGAAGAAGAGCTTGGTGAGATCAAACATACACCGAAGCAGATCACAAAACCGGAGATCACCGCACTTGAGGAAGAAAAATACGACGATAACGATTACGATGATGCAGAGGAAGAATACAGACCGAGATCCGAGCATAGATCCGGAAAGAAAAAGAAGCATCATGGTTCCGGAAGAGGCCTGACGATTGCGGCACTGATCGGAGGTGCAGTCCTTCTGATCGTTCTTGTGGTAGTGCTTGGACGTGCCGCAGGACTGTTTGGAACCGGCAGCAGCGGAGCTGCAGACAGCAGCAAGGCAGAAGCGAAGCAGGAATCAGCAGCTGACGGTCTGGCAACTGTTCCTGATCTTGTAGGCAAGACAGAGGAAGAGGCTAAAACACTTGCAAACGATGCGCATCTGGGTGTCCAGATGGCCGGTGAGGAGGCATCCGATCAGGAAAAAGGCAGGATCTCCCGTCAGGAGACAGCTGCGGGAACACAGGTTGAAGCCAATACAACTGTGAAATACTGGGTAAGCACCGGAACAGCACAGGTTACGATCCCAGATCTGGATGGACGTACAGGAATCGATGCACAGCAGACTCTGGAAGATCTTGGACTTCAGGTAAATGTCCAGAAAGAATACAGCGACACAGATGACAACGGATATGCGCTGGTAGATCCGGGATATGTTTACAATGTCGAACCGGCAGCAGGTACTTCTGTGCAGGCAAGCTCTTCTGTAACACTGACAGTCAGTCGAGGGGTTGATTATGGCGATAATGCTGAGGTTCCGAGTGTTGTAGGAATGACCAAGGATGATGCGCTTACTACTTTAGGGAAATTTATTGATATCCAGATAACAGAACAGCAGAGTACAGAAGCTGCAGGTACAGTTATCGCACAGGATCCGGAAGCCTATGCGGCAGCAGACCCGGATCAGCCGATCAGCATTACCATCAGCTCCGGTGACAAGGCTCCATCCACAGACAGCGCAGCATCTGCAGATAGTACAGCATCTACAGACAGTACAGCATCTACAGACAGCACAGCATCTGCGGACAGCACAGTATCCACAACTACATCTACAGCAGATGTCAATGCAAACACAGGCTGGAAATGTACACAGACACTGGATACTCCGTCCGGCTACAATGGAGGCGCGATCCGTCTGGAATTGATCCAGGACGTAAACGGTGAGCCTAAGGCATCCACCATCATTGATGGACAGAATATCAGCTTCCCGTATCAGCTTGATATCTCAGGTGCTGAGGGCGTTACCTCAGGAACCATCTATCTCTATGAAGAGGTAGACGGGGATTATCAGCAGCTTGGAACCTACACGGTTACATTCAAGAAAGCTGAGTGATCATGCAGGGAAAGATAATCAAAGGTATTGCCGGATTCTACTACGTATATGCAGAAGACGGTAATACATATGAATGCAGAGCCAAGGGAATTTTCCGTAAGGATAAATTCAAGCCTCTGGTAGGTGACAATGTGGACATTACAGTTCTGGATGAAAAGGAACTGGAGGGAAGTGTGACGGAGATCCACAAGCGGAAGAATTCTCTGATCCGTCCGGCTGTGGCCAATGTAGATCAGGCACTGGTGATATTTGCCATGGATAATCCGAAGCCGAACTTCATGCTTCTGGATCGTTTCCTCATTATGATGGAGAGGGAAGGTGTTCCGGCAGTCATCTGTTTTAACAAAAAAGATCTGGCAACAACGGAAGAGCTGGAATTTCTCTATGAAACATACCAGAGCTGCGGCTATCAGGTGATCCTGTCAAGTGCCCTGAAGAGAGAAGGACTCGACGAGATCGAAGAAGTGCTTCAGGGCATGACAACTGTGGTTGCCGGCCCATCCGGCGTGGGAAAATCTTCTCTTACAAATTCCCTTCAGGAAGAAGTGGAGATGGAAACCGGTGAGATCAGCCGTAAGCTGAAACGGGGAAAACATACTACGCGCCATGCACAGATCATACCGGTGGCACAGGATACATTCCTTGTGGATACACCGGGATTTTCCTCCTTATATATTGAAAATATGGAGGAGCAGGAACTGAAGGATTACTTTCCGGAGTTCCGAAGATATGAAGGACAGTGCCGCTTTCAGGGGTGCCGTCACATACATGAACCGGGCTGCGCTGTTAAGGAAGCCCTTGAGAACAATGAGATCAGCAGACTCCGATATGAAGATTATCTGGAGCTGCACCAGGAATTAAAAGAGAAAAGGAGATACTGAGTCATGGAATACCGATTGTGCCCGTCGATCTTATCAGCAGATTTTAACAGACTGGGAGAACAGATCAAAATTCTGGAAAAGGAAGGCGTTGAATATCTGCATATTGATGTTATGGATGGAGATTTTGTTCCCAGCATTTCTTTTGGAATGCCGGTGATCAAATCGATCCGGAAAGAATCCAACATGTTTTTCGACGTACATTTGATGGTAACAGAACCGGAAAGATATATCCGCGATTTTGTAGAATGCGGAGCAGATTCCATTACTGTACATGCGGAGGCATGTGAGGATCTGGAGCGTACACTGGAGCAGATCAGGGCAGCAGGGGTAAAGGCGGCAGTTTCGATCAAGCCATCCACACCGGTAAATGACATCAGCCATCTTCTTGAAGATGTGGATATGGTGCTGATAATGACTGTTCAGCCAGGATTTGGCGGACAGAAATACATGGACGAATGCACAGAGAAGATCCAGGAGCTTCGTGAGCTTATTGATGAAGAAGAGCTGGATGTTGATATCCAGGTAGATGGTGGTATCAATGATGATACACTGGAGACGGTTATGCGTGCCGGTGCAAACCTCATGGTCGCAGGTTCCTGGGTATTTAAGGGCGATGTGGCAGCCAATGTAAGACACATTACAGAAAAAATCCACAATATCAAAAAAGAGCTGGACTGAAAATGATCGATACAATAATAATCAGCGGGGGCAATATCCAGAATGGTTTTGCCCTCGATTTTTTAAAAAAAAGAATAGAAGAAAGCCGAGGAGAGAAAATCACTCTTGTTGCTGCAGATAAGGGGATGGAATGGTTTATGAAAAACCGGGAATTTATTCCGGATCTTGCAATTGGGGATTTTGACAGTCTTTCCGAAGAAGGCCAAAAATATATGGAAAGCCTGAAGGGACCGGAGATCATCAGGCTGAAGCCAGAGAAGGATGATTCGGATACACAGTCTGCGGTAAACCAGATGATCCGCAAGGGTGCAAAGGATATCCTGATCCTGGGAGCTACCGGCACAAGGCTGGATCATGTGCTGGCGAATCTGGGACTGCTTTCCATGGGTAAGGAACAGGGCGTTCGTATTGCGATCGCAGATCAGTGGAATTATATCACACTTGCAGAAAGCGGAACCATACTGCACAGAGAGGAGCAGTTTGGAAAATATGTTTCATTCTTTACTGTGGGAGGTGATGTGACAGGCCTCACTCTGAGGGGATTTAAGTATCCGCTGAACGGATATCATCTGACAGTAGAAGACAGTGGCCTGACCGTCAGCAATGAGATTTCGGAAGAAACCGCAGAGATCCTGTATGAAAGCGGGCAGCTTCTGATGATCATGTCCAGGGACTGACAGTAACAATAAATGCCTCACAGTTGCGATTTCAGGCTGTGTATGGTAATATGGGACAGGGATGGCCTGAAAAACGGAAAGGCCTGTTTAAAGAGTATCTGAAAAATACTGTAAATAAATATATCGAAAGGACGTATATAGAGAGATGAAATTAGGAATCGTAGGTCTTCCTAACGTAGGAAAAAGTACATTATTCAATTCACTGACAAAAGCCGGAGCAGAATCCGCAAACTATCCGTTCTGTACTATCGACCCCAATGTGGGTGTTGTAACCGTTCCGGATGAGAGACTGAATCTTCTCGGAGATTTTTATAAATCAAAAAAAGTAACACCGGCAGTGATCGAATTCGTCGATATTGCAGGTCTTGTAAAAGGCGCATCTAAGGGAGAGGGACTTGGAAACCAGTTCCTTGCAAATATCCGTGAGGTAGATGCTATCGTTCACGTGGTACGCTGCTTTGAGGATTCCAATGTTGTTCATGTAGATGGAAGCATTGATCCGCTCCGCGATATCGAGACTATTAATCTGGAGCTTGTTTTCTCTGATCTTGAGATCCTCGAGAGAAGAATTGCCAAGGTTACCAAGACTGCACGTATGGATAAGGAAGCTGCCAAAGAGCTTACATTTCTTGAAAAAGTAAAGGCGCATCTGGAAGAGGGACAGCTTGCCATTACTCTGGAAACAGAGAACGAAGATGAGGATGCATGGCTTGCAACCTATAATCTTCTTACTGCAAAACCGGTGATCTATGCGGCTAACGTTGCAGAGGATGATATCGCAGATGATGGGGCGAACAATCAGTATGTACAGGCAGTACGTGAATATGCTGCCAAACAGAACAGCGAGGTATTTGTGATCTGTGCGCAGATCGAGGAGGAGATCTCCGAGCTGGATGAGGATGAGAGAAAGATGTTCCTTGAGGATCTGGGACTGACAGAATCCGGCCTGGAGAAGCTGGTGCGCGCAAGCTATCACCTTCTTGGCCTTATGAGCTTCCTGACAGCCGGAGAGGATGAGACAAGAGCATGGACTATCAAGATCGGAACCAAGGCACCGCAGGCAGCAGGTAAGATCCACACAGACTTTGAACGTGGATTTATCAAAGCAGAGGTTGTGAATTATCAGGATCTTCTGGATTGCGGTTCCTATGCAGGTGCCAGAGAGAAGGGCCTTGTACGTATGGAAGGAAAAGAGTACGTTGTACAGGACGGAGATGTGATCTTATTCAGATTTAACGTGTGATCACCAACGTCTGTGAAATACCGGCTGTAAGCTGAAAAATTATAACAGGTGATTTTATGGATATGTCAATTCGGTTTCCCGGATTAAATCTGGTTTTGGATCATGTGCCGAGATCCTTTGAAATCTTTGGCTTTGAGATCACGATCTATGGCGTCCTGATCGCGATAGGAATGCTTCTGGGAATCTTTTTTGTGGTACTGGAAGCCAGAAGAAATCATGAAGATCCGGATGCATATCTGGATCTGGCCATCATAACGCTGCTTTCCGGTGTGGCAGGGGCAAGGCTGCTTTATGCGGCTTTTTCCTGGAGCTTTTATAAAAATGATCCGGGACAGCTTCTGAATATACGGTCCGGAGGACTTATGTTTTATGGCGGACTTCTGGGCGGTGTGCTGGGTGGTGCGGTCTACTGCAGGATCCGAAAGAAATCCTTCTGGCAGATGGCAGATCTTGCCTGCATGGGACTTCTGATCGGGCAGATAATAGGAAAGTGGGGAAGCTTTTTTAACAGAGAATCTTTCGGGGAATATGCAGACAACATTTTTTCCATGCAGCTGCCGCTGACTGCGGTACGGGCAGGAGAGGTCACCACGGCTATGCGTGAAAAGCTTCAAACCGTGGACGGTGGTACCTGGATTTTGGTACAGCCCTTGTTTTTCTATGAAAGTCTCTGGTGTCTGCTTGTGCTTTTGATGCTTATGATGCTGCTTCGCAAAAAAGTATTTCAGGGAGAGATCTTTCTGAGATATCTGGCAGGCTATGGTCTTGGAAGAGCAGTGATCCAGTGGTTCCGCACAGATAAAATACTGTTTCCGGGAACCGGCGTGGATGTTTCACTGGTGATCTCGGTAATACTTTTTGTTCTTTGCACCGTGGTAGTTGCAGTGAAACGCGTGATGTCCAGAAAGCGGGCAAAAGTACGGATGAGAAGGATCGAGAAAGATCAGCAGGCAGAGAAAGAAGCGGAACAGCAACGGGAAAATGTAGCAGAGAATCTGGAAACAGAGACTGTACAGGGAGAAAAAAATGGATCAGAACGAGATACAGAAGAAAGAGGAAGCTCTTCGGAAAGCGTCACTTTTGCAGCAGCTGCAGGAGGAACGGAAGAAGCTGGACAGCCAGATCAGGAGCAGGAGCGATCTTCTGAAGAATCTGGAGGCCAGCCAAAGAGTTGACCGTATTCTGGAATTATATTACGGAAACTGAGAGCAAACAGATATAGGATACAGATGCTTTTGTCTGATGGATCAGAATATAGGATAGGATACCGGCATTTGGCTGATAAGAGCAGCAGAAAACTGCCCTGCAGGAAAACGTCTTCTACGACGTTTCCGGCAGGGCAGTTTTTGTGCTGTGCAGTAGGAATATATCAGTACATCTTTCGGAAATCCAGAGGAGTTGTGCCTGTGACTTTACGGAACATGGCGATAAAGTGGCTGGCATCGGAAAATCCGGAAGCGCCGGCAACATCCTGGATCTTCATATCCGGTCTGGAAAGCAGAAGCTCCCGGGCGCGGCTGATGCGGTACATGGTAACGTACTCGTAAACCGAGCAGCCCATAAAACGGCGGAACAGACGGGAAAGATACTGCGGAGAGACAAAAACGCTCCGGCTCAGCTGCGCTGCAGTGATATCCTGCTGATAACCGGTTTCGATTTCTTTTATTACCGGGATCACATATCTCTGGTAGAGCGGATTATCCTGTATCTTCGGAGAAGCTGCACAGTCTGTAAAATTCATAAGAAAATTATAGCAGTCGGAAGAAAGAGATTTCATATCCGGTGTGGGCTGATGATATTTACGCAAGGTAGAAGAAATCATTTTCCGGATACTGGCTCCTTGTTCCTTTTCGATAAGGATCACTTCCTGGTTGTCTGTCATGGAAGGAATGCTGCCTGCCAGTGTTCCTGTGAAGGTGGCAAACATCGTGGTCCAGGAAGTAGACTCCCTGTGATAGGAATGAGGGACACCGGGGGCGATGAGGATGCCCTCGTTGGCTCCGAGAGTATAAAATTTTCCACGGACTTCAATGCGTCCGGTACCCTTTTCAGTCTGGAGGTAATGATAATACGGATATCCGTCCGGACGGAAGATATTAACCTGATTCCAGTGGTTCCCAAGAGATTCAAACATGAAGGGAGCACTGACCGGAGTGTTTCTGAAATAGATCGACATGATATTCACCTGTTTCTAAATGTTATATATTTTGGCGAAACATATTATACCATAATCCGGTGGATTATACTATAATGATCATAGCATAAAAAACGAAGGATCCGGCAGAAAAAACAGAATCTGCCGGGCAGGAGGAAAAAATGAAAAAATTTGATCATTCTCTGTTAAAAGATCCCCGGTATTTCAGCGACGGAAGAATGGATGCCCACTCAGATCATACATATTATCGCTGTGAGGAAGAGAGAGAAGATGGGAAAACTTCTTTCCGTCACAGTCTGAATGGTCTCTGGAAGTTCCATTATGCACGGAATTATGCATCTGCTATCCCAGGCTTTGAGGAAGAAGCATATTCCTGTAAGGACTGGGAGGACATTTATGTGCCGGCACATATCCAGATGGAAGGATATGATGCACCGCAGTATGCCAATGTCCAGTATCCGTGGGAAGGCCATGAAGAACTTCATCCGGGACAGATCCCGGAACGTTTTAACCCGGTGGCAAGCTATGTGAGATATTTCCATGTGCCGGAGAGCATGAAAGGAAAAAGAGTATTTGTTTCATTCCAGGGAGCAGAGAGCGGCCTGGCTCTGTGGCTCAATGGAAAATTTGTGGGATACAGTGAAGATTCTTTTACTCCGTCAGAATTCGAGCTTACGGAATATCTGAAGGACGGCGAGAACAAGCTGGCGGCACAGGTGTTTAAATGGACAGCCAGCAGCTGGTGCGAGGATCAGGATTTTTACCGTTTTTCCGGAATTTACAGAGATGTTTATCTGTTTACGGTACCGGATGTCCATGTATATGATCTCAGGATCCGTGCCATTCCGGATGAAACTCTCAAAAAAGCCGAGCTTGAGATCGTGACCAGTACCTGGGGAAAAGGAAAAATGAAGCTTACACTTTCCAGAAAGGGAGAGATCCTTTTGCAGGAGGAAAGATCTCTGAACGGAGAGGATACCTGTACCTGGGAGATTCAGGATCCCCTTCTCTGGAGTGCAGAAGAGCCGAATCTCTATGATCTGGAGCTGGAGATCAGTGATGAAAGCGGAAAGCTCCAGGAGATCATCCCGGAGAAAGTCGGTTTCCGCCGTTTTGAAATGAAGGATGGTATCATGACCCTTAACGGAAAACGTATCGTATTCAAGGGTGTGAACCGCCATGAGTTCAGCTCTGTCACAGGAAGACATGTGTCCCGGGAGGAACTGCTCAAAGACATCGTGACCATGAAACAGAACAACATCAATGCGATCCGTACCTGTCATTATCCGGATGCATCTCCGATCTACCGTCTCTGTGATGAATATGGTATTTACATGATCGCAGAAAACAATCTGGAATCTCACGGAACCTGGGATATAGCAGAATTTACCGGAGATCACACGGATATCGTTCCGCACAACAAACCGGAATGGCTGGGCATGATGCTGGACCGTGTAAATTCCATGTATCAGCGTGACAAGAACCACCCGGCGATCCTGATCTGGTCCTGTGGAAATGAATCCTTTGGTGGAAAAGATATCTTTGAGATGTCTGAGTTCTACCACAAGAATGATCCTACAAGACTGGTACATTATGAGGGGGTTTTCCATGACCGCAGCTACAATGCCACTAGTGACATGGAAAGCCAGATGTATCCTTCCGTAGAAGCGATCCGGGAGTTCCTTGCAAAGGATGACAGCAAGCCGTTTATTTGCTGTGAGTATACCCATGCAATGGGAAATTCCTGCGGTGCAATGCATAAATATACAGATCTTACAGATACAGAACCGAAATATCAGGGTGGCTTTATCTGGGATTACATTGATCAGTCTATTTACAAAAAAGACCGTTACGGTAAAGAATTCCAGGCATACGGCGGAGACTTCGGTGAACGTCCTACAGATTATAATTTCAGTGGAAACGGTATCGCATACGGCGGAGACAGAGATGCTTCACCAAAGATGCAGGAGGTAAAATTCAACTACCAGAATATCACTGCGCAGGTAAGTGAGGATTCTGTTAAGATCATCAACAAAAATCTTTTTGTAAATACGGACACATTCCGATGTGAAGTAACTCTTGCAAAGAACGGTCATGTTCTCCGCACAGAGACACTGGATACAGCGGTGGAGCCTTTAAGCCAACAGACCTACAGACTTCCATTTGGAAAACAGCAGCGCCAGGGCGAATATACGGTAACCGTAGCCTTCCTTCTCAGAGAAAAAACACTTTGGGCAGAGGCAGGACATGAGGTTGCTTTCGGCCAGTATGTTTATCAGGTGGAAGGAACACCGGAAGCTCCTGCGTGTGGCGTGGAGCTTGTGAGAAGCCTTCATAACATCGGTGTCCGCGGGGAAAATTTCGAAGTGCTGTTCTCCGTTCTCAATGGTGGTTTGGTTTCGTATAAATATGCAGGAAGAGAAATGATCGAAGCGATTCCGAAGCCCAACTTCTGGAGAGCACCTACAGATAATGATTGCGGAAGTCTGATGCAGATGCGCTATGCACAGTGGAAGATCGCCAGTATGTACGCAAGTCATAAGGATTACCGAAAAGGCATGTATGGTCCAGCCAATGCTCCGGAGACAACGGTTCACGAAAACAGCGTGGAGGTTGCTTTTACCTACATACTGCCAACTACGCCTGCCAGTGAATGCCGTCTTGCCTATGAGGTAACCGGAGATGGAAGAGTAAAGACAACGCTGACCTATGATCCTGTAAAAGAGCTGGGTGATATGCCGGAGTTCGGAGTACTCTTTAAATTCAATGCGGATTATGATCATGTTCAGTGGTACGGCCTGGGACCGGCAGAGACTTATGCAGACCGGAAGCATGGCGCAAAGCTGGGTATTTATGAGAATCTCGTGACAGACAATATGGCACGCTATCTTGTGCCGCAGGAATGCGGAAACAAGGAGGAAGTACGCTGGGCAAAGATCACAGACAGAAAGGGCAGAGGAATGCTCTTTGAGATGGATAAAGAAAACGGCCCGATGATGTTCTCTGCACTTCCATATACTCCTCATGAAATGGAAAATGCCATGCATCCCTATGAGCTTCCGGCAATCCATTATACCGTTGTCCGTGCCGCAAAGGCGCAGATGGGTGTTGGAGGAGATGACAGCTGGGGTGCCCGCACCCATCCGGAATACCTTCTGGATACCAATGGAAAGATGAAATTTTCCTTTGCGTTCAAAGGTCTTTAAAATGTCATAAAATAACAGAACATAAAGTCAGAAAAAAGCTTCCGGCGACTGTCCGGAAGCTTTTTCATTTCATAATAATGCACAGAAAATAAACAGGTTGAAAAAAAACCTGTGGATATTTCATGAAATGAAAAAAAACTTGGATATGCACTTGTTTTTTCATGGTAAATAGTTTAGAATGATTACATAAGTGGTAGAAAGTGGTGAATAGTGGTAGCGAATGGGGATGAGTGGCAGAACACACCATTTGCACCCTGGAAGCACGAAGGGGAGAATCGTGTTTCACGAGAGTAGGTGGGTTTCATGTTCATGGGCGAGTATAATCATACGATCGACGCGAAGGGGCGTCTGATCATCCCTTCCAGGTTCAGGGAACTCTTAGGGGAAGAGTTCGTACTGACAAGAGGGTTGGATGGTTGCCTTTCTATTTATCCGATGGATGAATGGGTTGCTTTTGAAGAGAAACTCCGAGCATTACCACTTACAAATAAAGACGCAAGAACCTTTTCACGTTTCTTTGTAGCCGGAGCTACAACATGTCAGCTGGATAAGCAGGGAAGAATCTTGGTGCCGCAGACGCTGCGCCAGTTCGCTGGTCTGGATAAGGATGTGGTGCTTACGGGTAATCTGAACCGGATCGAGGTTTGGAGCAAAGAGAAGTGGAGCGAGAACTGCAATTATGATGATATGGACAGCATTGCGGAAAGCATGCAGAACATAGGAATCGTCATTTGAGCATAACGCAGGTAGAAATCCCACAGGAGACGGATATGGAATTTAAGCATAAATCTGTATTACTCAATGAGACCATTGACGGCTTAAGGGTAAAGCCGGATGGAATCTATGTGGATGGCACTTTAGGAGGAGCGGGACACGCCACAGAGGTGTGTAAGAAACTTTCTGCCAAGGGGAGATTTATTGGCATAGATCAAGACCAGGATGCGATAATTGCTGCGAGTGAACGGCTGTCAGCCTTTAATCAGGTGACAATCATTCGCAGCAATTATTGTTACATGGCAGATGAGCTGAGATCCCGTGGCATTGAGAAGGTGGACGGGATCCTGCTGGATTTGGGAGTGTCATCTTATCAGCTGGATAATGAAGAGAGAGGTTTTTCCTATCGGTACGATTCTCCTCTGGACATGCGAATGGACAGAAGACAGAGCCGTACAGCCGGTGATATAGTCAACGGTTATGAGGAACGGGAGCTGTATCGGATTATCCGCGATTACGGCGAAGATAAATTTGCCAAAAATATAGCGAAACACATTGTGGCTGCCAGAGAGCAGGCACCGATCCGGACAACCGGAGAACTGACAGAGATCATACGGGGTGCGATCCCCATGAAAATACAGGCTACAGGAGGACATCCGGCCAAGAGGACTTTCCAGGCAATACGTATTGAGCTCAACCGGGAGCTTGACGTGCTCCGGGATTCCCTGGACGGCATGATCGATCTCCTGGATGACGGAGGAAGGATCTGTATCATTACATTCCATTCTCTGGAAGACAGGATCGTTAAGACCATTTTCCGAAAAAATGAAAATCCCTGTACCTGCCCGCCGGATTTTCCGGTCTGCGTATGCGGAAAGAAATCCAAGGGTAAGGTGATCACAAGGAAACCGATCTTACCGGGAAAAGAGGAAATGGAAGAGAATCCGAGATCCAAAAGTGCGAAGCTTCGTATTTTTGAACGGAAAATGTAGTTGAGAGATGGAAGGTAGGCAAATGGCGAAGACAGGAAGAGGGACTACAGCCAGAAGAAATCGAAATACCGTCAGGAACAGCAGAGAAATGTATGTTCAGGGAAATGCGGTAAAACGGCTGCAGGAAGTTCCTCAGAGGACTGATCTGCCCGAGATACAGGAAAGGCGACGGCTGGCTCAGAAAAGAAAACAGAAATCCGCAGTACCTGTGACACCGGCAAAACAGGTGGTAAGCAGACAGGCACAGCGGAACCGGGAAAAGGCAATGGCCATGAACAAGGGGTTCGTTCTGTTTCTTACGGCAGTTTCCATCGCGGTACTTTTTACCTGTATCAATTATCTTCAGGTAAAATCCGAAATCACGGCGAGTATGAAAAATGTTGCAAATCTGGAATCTGAGCTTGCACAGCTGAAAGAAGATAACGATGCATATTACAGTCAGGTCACTTCTGCAGTGGATATCAGCGAGATCAAGAAAAAAGCTATCGGCGAGCTTGGAATGAAATATCCTTCGGAGGATCAGATACAGACCTATACCACGGAAGGAAACAGTTATGTGAGACAATATCAGGATGTGGACACACACAAGTAACAGAAGTACAGTTTTTAAGCAGGTGATCGATTGAGTACAAGAAGGCGCAGGCCGGTAAAAAAAATAAATTACAGTATGAAGAAAAAGCTGGCAGTACTATTTTCCTTAGTGTTGCTGGCTTTAGTCGGTTTGGTGGCAAGAATTACCTATATCAATGCCACCAGCGGAAGCAAATATCGAAAGCAGGTGCTGAGTCAGGCTCAGCAGAAATATGAAAATCAGACACTTCCGGCAAAAAGAGGCGATATCTATGACCGGAACGGGAATATCCTGGCAACCAGCAACAAGGTCTATAATGTGGTTCTTGACTGTCTGGAGGTCAATAAGGATCAGGATTCCGTGGAGCCTACCATAAAGGCTCTTGTGGAAGTCCTGGGATTGGATGAAGATGAGATGCGGAAGCTTCTCACCGACAGCAGTACAAAAAAAAGTCAGTATCAGATCGTAAAGAAACAGATTTCCATGGACGACAAAAAAGCTTTCGAAAAATACGAAGATCCGGGAGACGACAGTGAACTGACTGCCACGCAGCTGAAAGAACGTTCCAGGATCACAGGTGTATGGTTTGAGGAAGATTATCTCAGATCTTATCCGTTTAATGAGACTGCCTGTGATACCGTTGGATTTACACTTTCCAGAGATGTGGCGGATGCCGGACTGGAAGGATATTACAATGCGACACTTACCGGCGTGGATGGAAGACAGTACGGATACATCAACAACAATTCCGACGTAGAACAGACGATCATCGAACCGACGGATGGCAAAAGCATTGAGACCTCGCTGGATCTGGGACTTCAGCAGATCGTGGAAAAATACGTAAATACCTTTGAAGAAAAGATGGGAGCCAAAAATGTAGGCGTGATCATCGAGGATCCGAAAACAGGAGAGATCCTGGCAATGGACGGCGGTGACCGTTATGACCTGAATAACCCGAGAGATCTTTCAAATGTGTATTCCCAGAGTGAGATCGCTGCCATGAACGATGAGGAAACCGTGGAAGCGCTAAACGGGATGTGGAGTAATTTCTGTGTGACAGATGCCTACGAGCCTGGATCGGTTGTAAAGCCTATCGTTATGGGCTCCGCACTTGAAATGGGAGCGATTTCCGAGAGCGATAATTTTGTCTGTGACGGCGGACAGTCTTTTGGAGCGGAAGGTGCGACTACTTTTATCAAATGTGCGGTATGGCCGGATGCTCACGGGGCAGAAGCTCTTTCCGATGTCATTGCCAATTCCTGTAACGATGGTATGATGCAGATCGCAGCAAAGATGGGAAAAGATAATTTTCTTAAGACACAGAGCGTTTTCAATTTCGGAACAAGAACCGGTATCGATCTTCCCAATGAGGGAAGCGGTGTGATCCATACCAGCGATACCATGGGAGAAACGGAGCTTGCATGCTCTGCTTTCGGACAGGGCTATACACTGACCATGATACAGGAGATCAATGCAATGTGTTCTGTGATCAATGGAGGATACTACTATCAGCCTCATCTGGTGACGAAGATCAAGGACAGCAGCGGCGGAATCGTAAAAACGATCTCTCCGACACTGATGAAGCAGACGATTTCCGAGAAGATATCTGCAGATATCCGCTCCTACATGGCTGCCAGCGTAGACCATGGTACCAGCCGTACCTCCAAGGTGCAGGGTTACAGCTCCGGTGGTAAAACCGGTACTGCCGAGAAGCTTCCGCGAGGCAATGGCAAGTATCTGGTATCTTTTATCGGATTTGCACCGGTAGATGATCCGGCGCTTGTGATCTATGTAGTTGTGGATGAGCCGAAGGTAGATGATCAGGCAAGTAGTACGTACGCACAGTACATTGCACAGGGGATCCTTTCCGAAGCACTTCCGTATCTGAATGTACAGCCGGATGAGGCAGAGGATGGAGAAGTTCCGACTACAGAGCTGTGGGAACTTTTTAAGGGAATCAGCGATTCTGCAACAGGAACCGGCGCGGACGGGCAGAAGGAGGCAATTTCCGATGAGAATGTACCAAGTCCGCCGGAAGATGAGTCGGAGGACAGTGATACCGAAGATAATAACGATATGCAGAGCGAAGGTCTTACCAACGAGGAGGCCGGTCTGGAATAGATAAAAAGAATACCCTCTCAGGGGAACGTCATATATTACAGTGACGACCTCTGAGAGGGATTTTTTTATGATCCGGACCATGGTTTATCACAGGAAAAAAATATGGATGGTTTTTCTGATCTGCATAATGCTTCTTCTGGGACTTGTGGGAAGACTCTGGTATCTTATGAACGTCCGGGCAGAATATTATTCAAAAAAGGCGGAGGATCTTCATGAGAGGGAACGTGACATAAAAGCAGCCAGGGGAAAGATCCTAGACATCAGGGGAAATATTCTGGCAGATAACCGGACAGTCTGCACAGTATCGGTGATACACAGCCAGATCAAAGATCCTGAAAAAGTGATCCGTGTACTGTCCGGAGCATTGTCTGTGAAAGAAGAGGAAATCCGGAAAAAAGTTGAAAAAGTTTCTTCTATTGAAAGAATACAGACAAACGTGGAAAAAAGCATTGGAGACAGGATCCGGGAATATGACCTTGAGGGAGTGAAGGTAGATGAGGATTATCGGAGATATTATCCTTATGGATCTCTCGCTTCAAAAGTACTGGGATTTACCGGAGGTGATAATCAGGGGATCATTGGTCTTGAAGTGAAATACGATGAGATCCTGAAAGGAGAGCCCGGAAAGATCCTCACAGTTACGGATGCACGTGGTGTGGAGATCGACGGAACCGGAGAACGGAGGAAGGAACCGGTGTCAGGAAATACTCTGCGTACCAGTCTGGATGTTAATATCCAGGAATATGTGCAGCAGGCAGCCGGTAAAGTCATGGAAGAAAAACAGGCGGAGAGAGTTTCCATACTGCTTATGAACCCTCAGAACGGAGAAATCTATGCCTGTGTCAATGTGCCTGAATTTGATCTGAACGATCCGTTTACTCTGAATACAGAAGAAACAGCAGCAGAGGGAGAAAAGAAGCAGGATCTTCTGAACCGGATGTGGAGAAACCCCTGCCTGAATGATACCTATGAACCTGGCTCGACTTTTAAGATCATCACTATGGCAGCAGGGCTGGAGGAAGGAGTGGTGTCAACAGAGGATCGCTTTTTCTGTCCGGGCTATAAGGTGGTGGAGGACCGGCGGATCCACTGTGCAAAGAGAACAGGACATGGTGCGCAGAGTTTTGTAGAAGGTGCCAAGAACTCCTGTAACCCGGTATTTATTGAGGTGGGCCTGCGGCTTGGAGCAGACCGTTATTACAAATATTTTAAACAGTTCGGACTTTTGAAAAAAACAGGAATAGATCTTCCGGGAGAGGCCGGAACGATCATGCATAACCCCAAAAATATGGGAGAGGTGGAGCTTGCCACGGTATCCTTTGGCCAGTCGTTTCAGATCACACCGATCCAGCTTGCAACAACCGTCAGTGGGATCATCAATGGCGGAAACCGGATCACACCTCATTTTGGGATCAGCGTGGAAAGTGCGGACGGAACAAAGGTTCGGACACTGGAATATCCGGTGGAAAGCGGGATCGTGTCCGGTGAGACTTCCCGGACAGTACGTACGATCCTGGAAACTGTAGTTTCAGAAGGCTCCGGAAAAAATGCCGGGATCCAGGGGTTTTCCATTGGGGGAAAAACAGCTACCTCTCAGACACTGCCCAGAGGCTCCGGCAGATATATTTCTTCATTCCTGGGGTTTGCCCCGGCAGAGGATCCGAAGGTCCTGGCTCTTTGTATTATCTATGCACCCCAGGGTATGTATTATGGTGGGATCATTGCCGCACCGGTGGTACGCAGTATTTTTGAAAATGTACTTCCCTATCTTGGAATCGAGAGGACAGTTACGGAAACTCCATTCGGGGAAAACCGGGCAGATGGGGTTGATTAATGAGGATAAAAGCCTTATACTGTTGAAGAAGTATAAAAAAACGAAAGAATTAGAGGTGTGAGGATGGAGTTTCATGTTGTGATCCCTGTGCTGATCTCATTTGCGATCAGCCTTGTATTAGGACCGATTGTTATCCCTTTTTTAAGAAGACTTAAAATGGGACAGACAGAGAGAGAGCTGGGTGTGCAGTCCCACCTGAAAAAGAACGGTACCCCTACTATGGGTGGGGTGATCTTTCTCATTGCAACAACTGTAACATCACTGTTTTATATCAGAGATTATCCGATGATCATCCCGGTACTTTTCCTGACACTGGGATTTGGACTGATCGGATTTCTGGATGATTATCTGAAGGTAGTTCTGAAGCGTTCTGACGGACTTCTGCCATGGCAGAAAATGGCACTGCAGATCGTTGTGACAGCTGTATTTGCTTTTTATCTTGTAAATTATTCCAACGTATCCCTGACTATGAAGATCCCGTTCTGGAGCGGACATTATCTGAACCTGGGATGGTTTGCGGTTCCGGTACTGTTCTTTGCGGTGATCGGTACAGTAAATGGAGTCAATTTTACGGATGGACTTGACGGACTGGCTTCCAGTGTTACCCTGATCGTGGCAGTATTCTTTACGGTGGTTTCCCTTGGAATGAACAGTGGTGTGGAACCGATTACCTGTGCAGTTGTGGGCAGTCTGATGGGATTCCTTCTGTTTAATGTATATCCTGCCAGGGTATTTATGGGAGACACCGGTTCTCTGGCATTGGGTGGCTTTGTGGCTGGTGTGGCTTATGCCATGCAGATGCCGCTGTTTATCATCCTGGTCGGACTGATCTACCTTGTGGAGGTATTGTCTGTTATGCTCCAGGTATCCTATTTCAAGGCAACACACGGAAAAAGAATCTTCAAGATGGCGCCTATCCACCATCATTTTGAGCTTTGTGGGTGGTCCGAGACACGAGTTGTTGCAGTGTTCTCTGTTGTAACTGCTATTATGTGCCTGATCGCTCTCCTGGCATTATAAGGAGGAACAGAAAAATGGATTTAAAAGGAAAAAAAGTTCTCGTTTTCGGAGCCGGAAAAAGCGGCATTGGAGCAGCTGATCTGCTTGGAAGTGCAGGAGCACAGCCGGTGATCTATGACGGAAACGCAGATCTTGATAAAGAGGCAGTTTTACATAAAACAAACGGAAAATACACCCCGGAGATCTGGGCCGGAGATTTTCCGGAGAGAGCGCTGGACAGTCTTGATCTTGTAGTACTAAGTCCGGGAGTTCCCACAGACCTGCCGCTGGTAAAGAGCTTTTATGAAAAGGGCCTTCCGGTATGGAGCGAGGTGGAGCTTGCCTATCGTACAGGCAAGGGAGAGGTTCTTGCGATCACAGGAACCAACGGTAAGACAACAACAACAGCACTTCTCGGAAAGATCATGGGAGATGCCCGCGAATCTGTATTTGTTGTAGGAAATATCGGAACTGCATATACATCCAAATCATTGGAGATGAGGGAGGATTCCGTAACTGTTGCGGAGATCAGCAGCTTTCAGCTGGAGACTATTGACCAGTTCCGCCCGAAGGTAAGTGCGATCCTCAACATCACAGAGGACCATCTGAACCGTCATCATACCATGGAGGAATACATCCGTGTAAAAGAGCTGATCACCAAAAATCAGGGACCGGAAGATGTATGTGTTCTGAATTACGAGGATGAAGTCCTTCGTAAATTCGGTGAAAATATCGTTCCGAAGGTGGTATATTTCTCAAGTCTTCGCAAACTGGATCAGGGAATTTATCTGGACGGAGACCAGATCATTCTGAAAACAGAAAAAGAAGAGATCCCGATCGTAAAAACCGGAGAGCTTAAGATCCTGGGACGTCATAATCACGAGAATGTAATGGCAGCAGCAGCCATGGCATATTATGCGGGTGTTTCTGTGGAGAGTATCCGCAAGAGTGTCTGTGAGTTTGTGGCAGTTCCACACAGGATCGAGTATGTGACAGAGAAAAACGGTGTTGCATATTACAACGATTCCAAGGGAACCAATCCGGATGCGGCCATCAAGGGGATTCAGGCAATGAACCGTCCGACTCTTCTGATCGGCGGTGGCTATGACAAGGAATCCAGCTATGATGAGTGGATAGAATCCTTCGACGGAAAAGTCCGTTATCTTGTTCTCATCGGTCAGACGAAAGAGAAGATCAAAGCGGCAGCAGAACGTCTTGGATTTACAGATATCATCCTCTGCGAGGATCTGAAGGAAGCTGTCCGGGTCTGTGCGGAAAAAGCCAATCCCGGAGATGCAGTTCTGCTTTCACCGGCATGTGCGAGCTGGGGACAGTTTGATAATTATGAGCAGCGCGGTGACATGTTCAAGGAATACGTGAGAGCACTGTAATAATCTGAAAAATACATACATAAGCTGAAATAAAGACCACTGTGGAGGCCATGCATGAAGGCAGGACAGAAACAGACCGGAAAGACAGATACCGTTCTCTGGGTACTGGTTCTGATTCTGGTGGTATTGGGACTCGGGGCGCTTTTTTCGGCAAGTGAATATAATGGCAGAGTACGTTTCCACGACTCTGCCTATTATTTTAAGAAGCAGCTCTTTGCCACGGCACTGGGGCTGCTTGTTATGTATCTGGCATCACGGGTAGATTACCGGCTGTCTGTAAAGCTGGCGCCGGCTGCCTATATTTTTTCGCTTTTTCTGTCTGCTGCAGTCCTGCTTTTCGGACAGGAGATCAATGGATCGAAAAGGTGGTTGAACCTGGGGCCGCTTTCCTTTCAGCCGTCGGAGTTTTCCAAGGTGGCAGTGATATTGTTTCTGGTGTGGCAGATCAGCAATACAAAAAGCAAAACAACCGGATTCTGGTTTATCTGCAGGACTATGATGACTTTGCTTCCGGTAGCAGGTCTGGTGGGCTCCAATAACTTAAGCACAGCGGTGATCATTCTGGGAATCGGTGTGCTGCTGATCTTTGTGGCCAATCCCAGGTATCTACAGTTTCTCGCGCTTGGAGGTGCGGGGATAGGATTTATTGCGGTTTTTCTTGCCGCGGAGAGTTATCGTCTGGAACGCCTGGCAATCTGGCGGGATCCGGAAAAATATGAAAAAGGATTTCAGACCATACAGGGCCTGTATGCGATCGGAAGCGGAGGGATCTTCGGCAAGGGGTTCGGGAACAGTCTGCAGAAGCTGGGATTTGTCCCGGAAGCCCAGAATGATATGATATTTTCTATTGTGTGTGAGGAAACGGGGATACTGGGAGCCTTTCTGACACTTTTTCTGTTTGGTATTCTGATCTGGAGGCTTTGTATTCTGGCATTAAACTGCCGGGATCTGCAGGGAACGCTGCTGTGCGCCGGGATCATGGCACATATGGCGATCCAGGTAGTCCTGAATGTTGCAGTAGTAACGAATACGATTCCCAACACCGGGATCACTCTGCCCTTTGTAAGCTATGGCGGAACTTCTGTTGTTTTTCTTCTGGGGGAAATGGGGCTGGCCTTAAGTGTCAGCAGTCACAGACATGGAAGGATCACATAGAATAACAAGTAAGAGGCCCTTTTAGGAGTGGAATACTTGAATGAGATCGATGAGATCATCGTGACCGGAGGCAGGCCGCTGCATGGAAGCGTCCGGATCCAGGGGTCAAAAAATGCGGCACTTCCGGTTATGGCAGCAGCACTCTTAAGCACCGGGACCAGTGTACTGCGGGGATGCCCGAGAATCAGTGATGTGTATTTGATGGAAAAGATCCTGAAATATCTGGGGGCAGAAACCTGGTGGGAAGGTCAAGATCTTTATCTGGACTGCAGCCATGCGGACGGCACCATGATACCGGAGTATTATTCCGGAAAAATGCGTTCTTCCGTGATCTTAATGGGAGCAATGCTGGGGCGGAGCAAAAAGGCACAGACAGGATATCCCGGCGGCTGTGTGATCGGGAAGCGGCCGGTGGATCTTCATATCCAGGTTTTGAGCCGCCTTGGTGCAGCTGTGGTGGAAAACGGCGGGACGATCCGGGCATCCTGTGGAAAACTCCGAGGTGCAGAGATGTTTTTTCAAAAAAGAAGTGTAGGCGCTACAGAACAGGGCATTCTGGCAGCGGTCCTTGCAGAGGGGAAAACAGTCCTTAACGGCTGCGCCTGTGAACCGGAAATTTATTGGCTTTGCCATTATCTTACCGGAATGGGTGCAAAGATCCGGATTCGTGAAAATGGCTGTATCTGTATTGAAGGGGTGGAGAAGCTTGAAGCTGGCGATGGCTGCATTCCACCAGACCGTATTGTCGCCGGAACCTATCTCATGGCAGCGGCGGCAACCAGAGGAGAGATCATCCTGGAAAATCCGCCTCTGGAGGAAATGGATGGAATCCTGGACGTATATCGGAAAATGGGTGGACAATGCCGCAGGGTAGGTGGTAAACTAATAGTCAACGGAAAAAATACAGGTTTTCCCCTGGAGCTTCTGGAAACAGAAGTTTATCCGGGATTTCCTACAGACCTGCAGTCTCCTGCGATGGCGGTACTGGCCACGATCCCGGGAGTGAGCAGGATCCGCGAGAAGATTTTTGAAGACAGATATAAAACAGCTTCATGGCTCTGTAAAATGGGAGCACAGATCCAGATCCGGGATGGAGTTGCCGTGATATACGGAGGGCAGCCCCTGAACGGTTGTACTGTGGAAGCAGAGGAACTTCGCGGAGGTGCGGCACTTGTGATCGCAGCACTTGCCGCGCAGGGGATTACCAGGATCCGGGGCTGTTGTTTCATAGAAAGAGGCTATGAACATATCTGTGAGGATCTGACCGCACTGGGCGGTCTGCTGATAAAGGACAGAGGAACTTTATGAAAACATCAAAAAAAAAGCCACTGAAAGCAGTTGGCGGACTTCTTGTCCTGCTGCTGGCAGGAATTATTTTCTTTTTTACGTATTATCAGGTAGATGAAGTGCAGGTGATGGGCAGCAACCATTATTCTGAAAAACAGATCAGGAAGATGGTGCTTAGGGGGCCGCTGGCATCCAATTCTGTTCTTGCACCGCTTCTTTATACTAAGCAGAACACAAAGGATGTTCCCTTTATAGAAGGCTATACCGTAACAAGGCTGAACCGGCACACCATCTGTGTCAGTGTGAAGGAGAAGGATATCGTTGGCTGTATCCCTTATCTGGACAGTTATATTTATTTTGACAGAAACGGTATTTTTGTGGAAGGATCCACGGAACGTAACGAAAAAATTCCGTTTTTTGACGGGATCAAAGTCAAAAAAGTGATCCAGAACGAGAAACTCCCCATCAAGGATGAAACGGTGATGAACACGGCAGTTGCTCTTTCTACTATTTTTGCAAAAAATGATAAGGTTCCGGATCACATTGAATTTGAAGACGACGGACAGATCAGTCTTGTTTACGGGGATATCACAGTTAAACTTGGAAAGGATGAATATCTGGAAGACAAAATGACCAGAGTTCTGGCTATCCTTCCGATGATTTCCGAAAAAAAAGGAATTCTCCATGCAGAAAATGTAAATGATAATTCCAAGAACATTACCCTGGAGCAGGAACAGGATGAGAGCCAGACTTCCGCAGAAAACTGGACCGGAGGCTATGATGAGGAAGGAAATTACACCGGAGAAGGCGAATACGACGAAAATGGCAACTATGTAGGACCGAAACCGCAGACGGATCTGGAGTATGCGCAGGAAAACTGGGTAGGTGGCTATGATGAAGAGGGAGATTACACAGGCAGTGGTGAGTACGATGCCAACATGACCTATGTAGGCGAAGCCCCCACAGAAGAAACCATGGCAGAAAAAGGAAACTGGAAGGGCGGTTACCGGGAAGACGGAGGCTATGACGGAGTCAGTGAATATGACCGTGATGGCAATTACGTAGGCGCTCTGGAGGATTATCAGGCTTCGGCAGAAAGCTCCGGGGACGGAACAGACTCCGAAGATCCAGATGCTCAGAGTACGGATACCGAAGATACAGAAAATGAAGAAGACTCTTCAGACAGCAGTACGGACAGCACCGAGGAAGAGGCTGATTACAGCAGTGATCAGGAAGAAGGAGCTGAGGATTATGATGAAAATTCGTACAGCGATTACAGTGATGAGTCCGATTATGAGTAAAGATAAAAAAGCTTTCTTAATATATAGTGCCAGTATTTGGACATTTTGCCAGAGATTGTTTTGTAAATGTTTCGGTTAATAGAAACAGTGCCGAAATTTAGTGAAAAAAGTATAAAAAAACAAAATTAATGGTTGATTAATTACCGAAAAAAATATATGATATAACTATGTGTATATGTAGCTTGGAATAGATTATTACACTGAATCGGATATCAGGTAGAAATAAAGGAGGAAGTACATTGTTAGAGATAATGACGAATGAGGCTGAGTCTTCTGCGAAAATTATTGTAATTGGAGTAGGCGGCGCAGGTAATAATGCGGTAAACAGAATGGTGGAAGAGGCCATTGGCGGAGTTGAGTTTGTAGGTGTTAATACCGATAAACAGGCTCTGACACTGTGTAAAGCTCCGACTGTACTTCAGATTGGTGAGAAAATTACGAAAGGTCTCGGCGCCGGTGCACAGCCGGAGGTTGGACAGAAGGCAGCTGAGGAGAGCATTGAGGAAGTTAAGAAGATCATCGAGGGAGCGGACATGGTTTTCGTTACCTGTGGTATGGGAGGCGGAACCGGAACCGGAGCTGCTCCTGTGATCGCCGGTGCGGCAAAAGAGATGGGTATCCTGACTGTCGGTGTTGTTACCAAGCCTTTCCGTTTTGAAGCAAAGACCCGTATGAACAATGCACTTGCGGGAATCGAAAATCTGAAGAAAGCAGTTGACACTTTGATTGTCATCCCCAATGACAAATTACTTGAGATCGTTGACAGAAGAACAACCATGCCGGAAGCACTGCGTAAGGCTGATGAGGTTCTTCAGCAGGCAGTACAGGGTATTACAGACCTGATCAATCTGCCGGCTCTGATCAACCTTGACTTTGCAGATGTGCAGACAGTCATGACAGACAAGGGAATCGCTCATATCGGTATCGGTGAGGCAAGAGGTGATGACAAGGCTATGGAGGCTGTACAGCAGGCGGTATCTTCTCCGCTTCTTGAGACAACCATCAAGGGCGCTACTCATGTGATCATCAACATTTCCGGAGATATTTCTCTTATGGATGCCAACGATGCTGCAAGCTATGTACAGGAGCTTACAGGTGAGGATGCAAACATCATCTTTGGTGCTATGTATGATGATTCTGTTGCAGATTATGCGAGAATTACAGTTATTGCTACAGGTCTTACAGACAATAACCTTCAGAACACACCATTTGGAAACAGAGCTTCCAATTCTGTATTCGGAAACACCAAAAAAACAAGCCAGTCACAGCCAGGCGGTATGAACCTTAACATGCCAAGCTTCAGCCTGCCGACTATGAATTCCACACAGTTTGGAACAAAGGCTCCTACAAGCACTGTTCAGAAAAAGGACATCCAGATCCCGGATTTTCTTAAGAACAGATAATAAATGAACAGGATAAGATCCGGCAGAGACTCCATCTGGAACGTTGCCGGATCTTTTTGACTTTCTGATCAAAAGAAACAGGAATGTCTGCTCTGTATGGAAACAGGATTTCTGTTCAGGATATCAGCATTCGCAGCTGAAAGTATCACATTTTGTATCACAGCAGCGATGTGCATTGTCACCGGATACATTGATGGAAGCTGCGGTGCATTTGCAGTGCTCATTGTAGGTGCAGTTGTGTGCTTTGCAGTCGATGTTAATGGTCTCGCACCCACAGCAGGGATCTGCGGAATTTTTTACAGCGCACTCTTCCTGGTCACGGAAGCTTTCACAGGCGGTGTCGTCCGCATAACGAGCATCTGCACCTTCGACACTGATGGATCCCCTGGAGCAGAGAGAATTTTTGTTATAGCAGCAGTTGTGTGCGGAGCATTTAAGACTTGTCATAAAAGTGTCCTCCTGATAATTATGATTTTACCGGAAACCGTCAGCCTGCCGGAATGCGCATCCTGTCTGATCGTCAGCACTGCGGTAAGGCTTGACAGATTCCGATGTTGCATAGTATGTCCGGAAGAAGAAAAATTTATACTCAAAAAATAAATACATAATAATATAAAAAACAGTTGACAAATAGCAGACACCATGGTATCCTCTTAAAGTACGTAGCGAAAAGAAAGCAGAGTTCACTCTCACCTCAGCGCTGAAGATAAGCGACTCAGGTCAATATTGCACAGTACTGCGAACGGACCAACCATCAGTGCGCAGGTGTAATTATTTGAAGTGTGGACATCTGTCTGCGCTTTTTTTGTGCGGCTTAAGCTACATTAATGAGAAAGAAAAAAATAATTCTATCATGTTCATGGAGGTGTACAACAATTAGCGGTTTAATGATTAACGAACAGATCAGAGACAGAGAGGTACGCTTGATTGGTCCGGACGGAGCTCAGCTTGGAATCGTGTCCGCCAGAGAAGCGATGGCGAAAGCGCAGGAGGCAGGACTTGACCTTGTAAAGATTGCCCCACAGGCGAAACCGCCGGTATGCAAGATCATCGATTACGGTAAATACCGTTACGAGCTTGCAAGAAAAGAAAAAGAGGCCAGAAAAAAGCAGAAAACCATCGATGTCAAAGAAGTGCGTCTTTCCCCGAACATTGATACGAATGATTTGAAGACGAAGGTAAATGCAGCAAGAAAGTTCCTTAGCAAGGGCGACAGAGTTAAGGTTACACTTCGTTTCCGCGGAAGAGAGATGGCACATATGTCCAGCAGTAGGCATGTGCTTGATGACTTCGCAGATCTTCTGTCCGATATAGCGACTGTAGAGAAGGCTCCGAAGGTAGAAGGCAGAAGCATGACTATGTTTCTGACTGAGAAACGGTAGATATCTCAGTCTTCACGGCAACAGCCGGGCAGAACGGGATGCTATATAAAATTTAGAAGTACCAAATCAAGGAGGAATTCATAATGCCAAAAATTAAAACTTGCAGAGCAGCAGCAAAGCGCTTTAAAAAAACAGGTACAGGAAAATTAGTAAGAAATAAAGCCTACAAGAGCCATATCCTTACAAAGAAATCTCAGAAGAGAAAGAGAAATCTGAGAAAATCTACTGTTGTTGATTCTACTAATGTAAAGAGCATGAAGAAAGTATTACCATATTTATAAGATAGAGAAGACGAACAGGAGGAGAATTAAGAAATGGCAAGAATTAAAGGCGGATTAAACGCAAAGAAAAGACATAACCGTACATTAAAACTGGCAAAAGGCTACAGAGGAGCCCGTTCCAAACAGTATAGAGTAGCAAAACAGTCTGTAATGAGAGCTCTTACAAGCTCCTATGCAGGAAGAAAACAGAAGAAACGTCAGTTCAGACAGCTCTGGATCGCTCGTATCAACGCAGCAGCAAGAATGAACGGACTTTCTTACAGCAAAATGATGCACGGCCTTAAGGTTGCAAACATCGACATCAACAGAAAGATGCTTGCAGAGATGGCTGTTAACGATGCAGCAGGCTTCACAGCTCTTGCTGAGATCGCTAAGAAAGCAATCGCATAAGTAAAGTATTAAGAGACGAAGGAGTCCAGGGAATTTTTCCCTGGATTTTTTTGTAAAAAAATTCAGACAATTTGCCGAAAAACGACACAAGCTGTACAGCGGACAAGTGTCCGCGTTGTGCAATCAGACGAAAAACAACAGATAACTAAATTTGCCCTTGAAATAAAAAATATGCGATGCTATAATTTTACCATTAAACATTAGTAACGCGACAAAGCGCAGGAGGAGAGATTATTATGAAGAATTGGAAGAAAGTAATCGGCGTTGCATCAGCAGCAGCGATGACAGCAGCTATGATGATGCCTGCATCCGTTTTTGCGGCAGAGGATGAGACATTTAAGATCGGTGTGATCGGACCGATGACAGGTGATTACGCACAGTACGGTACTAACGTATACAACGCAGCCAAGATCGCAGCTGATGAGATCAACGAGAACGGTGGATTCAACGGATATAAAGTAGAGATTCTTGACGCAGGTGATGACCAGGGAGATCCGGAGAAGGCTGTTAACGCATACAATGACCTGATCGATAAAGGAATGCAGATGCTCTGTGGAACTGTAACATCCGGTTCCTGTATCGCAGTAGGAGCTGAGGCAGCTGAGGATACATTCCTCTTCACACCATCCGCAACAGCACTTGACTGTATCACAGCAGGAACAAACGAGTTCCGTATGTGCTTCACAGACCCGGCACAGGGAACCAAATCTGCTCAGTACATTTCCGAGCACAAACTTGCAACGAAAGTAGCAGTACTTTATGATTCCGCTGCTGACTACAACTCCGGTGTACATGACGCATTCGTTGCAGCAGCTGCTGATGACGGACTTGAAGTAGTTGCAGATGAGGCTTACACAACAGACAGCAACACAGACTATTCTGTACAGCTTGCAAAGATCAAGAAGAGCGGCGCTGAGCTTCTTTTCCTTCCGAACTACTATTCCGACAATGCGCTGATCCTTCAGCAGGCATCTGAGGCAGGACTTGACATTAAATTCTTTGGTGTAGATGGCATGGATGGTATCCTCAATGTAGAGAACTTCGATAAATCCCTTGCAGAGGGTGTTATGCTTCTGACACCATTCTCCGCAACAGCTACAGATGAAAAGAGCCAGAACTTCGTAAAAGCATACGGCGATGCTCACAACGGTGAGATCCCGAACCAGTTTGCGGCAGATACATATGATGTACTTTACGCAATGCAGCTTGCAGCTGACGATGCAAAGATTACACCAGATATGGAAAATGCAGACATCAGTGCAGCAATGAGCGCATCCATGGCAAACATCGAGCTTGACGGACTTACCGGAAAAGCAAAATGGACCGAGGATGGCGAGTGTGATAAAGAGCCGAAAGCATTCGAGATCAAAGACGGTGCTTATGTAGAGATGAAATAAGTAATTTCTGTTAACGTTAGGGGTCAGGGGACGGTCACCTTTAGTGGGAACCGTCCCCTTTTTCCCTTATCAATAAACAATTAAAAGAGGTGCGTTATGAGTTTTATATCTTATTTAAAAGACGGCATCAGTCTTGGCAGTATCTATGCGATCATCGCACTTGGATATACCATGGTTTATGGTATTGCCAAGATGCTGAACTTCGCACACGGAGATGTTATCATGGTGGGAGCTTATATCATCCTTACCTGTATCACAAGAGGCGGCATGTCACCGATCCTTGCTGTGATCCTTTCCGTTGTGATCTGTACACTGCTTGGTGTTGTCATTGAGAAGGTAGCTTACAGTCCACTTAGAAAAGCTTCCTCAAACCTGGCCGTTCTTATCACGGCTATCGGTGTCAGTTATCTGCTTCAGAACCTGGCACTTCTGATCTTCGGCGCAGATGCCAAGAGTTTCGTAGCTGTTATCAAAGTTCCGTCCATCACACTGTTTGACGGTGAGCTTACCATCAAGGGAATCACCATCGTAACCATCCTTGCATGTATCATCATCATGGTGGGACTTTCCCTCTTTGTAAAAAAGACAAAACCTGGCCGTGCCATGCAGGCGGTTTCCGAGGACAGAGATGCGGCACAGCTGATGGGAGTTAACGTCAATGCGACAATTTCCCTCACATTTGCCATCGGTTCCGGACTTGCAGCGATCGCAGGTCTTCTGCTCTGTCAGACTTATCCGACACTGACTCCGTACACAGGAGCCATGCCTGGTATCAAAGCTTTCGTAGCTGCTGTATTCGGTGGAATCGGTTCGATTCCGGGAGCTATGGTCGGCGGCATCCTTCTGGGAATCATCGAGATCTTCGGAAAAGCTTATATTTCTTCCCAGGTTGCAGATGCGATCGTATTTGCAGTCCTGATCGTCGTGCTTCTTGTAAAACCTACCGGACTGTTCGGCAAGAACATCCAGGAGAAAGTGTAAGGTGGCCGATATGAAGAATATGAAAAACAAAACAACAAAAAATAACATGATCAACTATGGAATTGTCATTGTGCTTTTTGTGATCGTACAGGCACTTTCCTCAACTGGAAATCTTTCCAGACTTCTTATGGGACTTCTTGTTCCCCTTTGTGTTTATACCATTGCATCAGTTTCCCTGAACCTGGTAGTCGGTTTTTCCGGTGAGCTGAGCCTTGGACATGCGGGCTTCATGTGCGTGGGAGCTTTTTCCAGTGCCCTGTTTTCACAGGTTGCTGCAGACTCCATTCCGCAGGTTCCTCGCTTTATCCTTGCAATCCTTGTAGGTGCGGCAGTTGCAGCACTGTTCGGTGTGATCATCGGTATTCCGGTACTTCGTCTCCGCGGTGACTACCTGGCTATTGTTACACTGGCTTTTGGTGAGATCATCAAGAACCTGATCAATGTACTTTACATTGGCGTGGATGACAAAGGACTTCACGTTGCAACAAGTGCAGCCGGTCTTCATCTGGAAGCCGGCGGAAAGCAGATCCTCAAGGGTGCCCTTGGTATTTCGGGAACAGCAACTCTTTATAAAGATATCAAGAATTACTTTTTCCTGATCGGCGTGATCCTGCTTCTTCTCACATTGTTTATTGTACAGAACCTTGTAAACTCCAGAAGCGGACGTGCTATTATGTCAACCAGGGACAACCGTATTGCAGCGGAGTCTGTAGGAATCAATATCACCAGATATAAGCTGCTAGCATTTACCATTTCTGCAGCCCTTGCAGGAGTTGCAGGTGTGCTGTATGCACATAACCTTTCTCTTCTTAAGGTTTCTGTATTCGATTACAATATGTCCATTCTGGTACTTGTGTATGTAGTACTTGGAGGAATCGGAAATATCAGAGGATCTATCATTGCAACCATTATCCTCTATGCACTGCCTGAGCTTCTCCGTGGATTCGCAAACTACCGTATGCTGATCTATGCTATCGTACTGATCATCATGATGCTCTTTAACTGGGCACCGGCGGCGAGAGACTGGAGAGCACGCATGGTAGAGAAATTTAAAGGCAAAAAAGAGAAAAAGGAGGTGGCCTGATCATGGCAATGCTGGAAGTAAATAATCTGTCTATCCAGTTCGGCGGTCTTCGTGCTGTTGACGGCTTTAATATGACCATTGAGAAAGGACAGCTCTATGGACTGATCGGACCTAACGGTGCCGGTAAGACAACAGTATTCAATCTTCTCACAGGCGTGTACAAGCCTACAGAGGGAATCATTAAACTGGACGGCCAGGATATCACAGGAAAAAGCACCATTGAGATCAACAAGGCCGGAATCGCAAGAACCTTCCAGAATATCCGTCTTTTCAAGGATATGCCGGTTCTTGACAATGTAAAAGTAGGACTTCACAATCATCATCCATATTCCACACTGACCGGGATCTTAAGACTGCCGAAATATTACAAGGTAGAAAAAGAGATGAATGAACGTGCCATGGAGATACTGAGGGTGTTTGATCTGGATAAGGAAGCAGACACTCTGGCAGGAAATCTGCCTTATGGTAAACAGCGTAAGCTGGAGATCGCCAGAGCTCTTGCTACAGAGCCGAAGCTTCTTCTCCTGGATGAGCCGGCGGCTGGTATGAACCCGAATGAGACACAGGAGCTGATGGATACTATCCGTTTTGTGCGGGAGCATTTTGATATGACTGTTCTTCTGATCGAGCACGACATGAAACTGGTGGGCGGTATCTGTGAGGAACTTACAGTTCTGAACTTCGGTCAGGTACTGATCCAGGGTGAGACATCTGCAGTGCTGAAAGACCCGACGGTTATCACTGCATATCTGGGAGAATAAGGAGGAACGAGACAATGGCAATGTTGGAAGTAAAGGACCTCCAGGTCTATTATGGTGTGATCCAGGCTCTGAAGGGAATTTCTTTTCATGTAAATCAGGGAGAGGTTATTGCGCTGATCGGTGCCAACGGTGCCGGAAAGACAACCACACTTCAGACACTTACCGGAATTCTTTCTCCGAAGTCCGGAAGCATTGTGTTTGAGGGAAAAGACCTCACAAGAACACCAGCCCATAAGATCGTAGAAATGGGAATGGCACACGTTCCGGAAGGAAGACGAGTATTTGCGGATATGTCCGTTTATGAGAATCTTCTTCTTGGAGCTTACACAAGAAAAGACAAGGCAGAGATCGCAGAGAGCCTTGCTGGTGTATACAAGAGATTTCCGCGTCTGGAAGAACGTAAAGGACAGCGTGCCGGAACACTTTCCGGTGGTGAGCAGCAGATGCTTGCCATGGGACGTGCACTGATGAGCAGACCAAGGATCATTTTGATGGATGAGCCGTCCATGGGTCTGTCGCCGATTTTTGTAAATGAGATTTTTGACATTATCCGCGAGGTAAGTGAGAGCGGAACTACAGTGCTTCTGGTTGAGCAGAATGCGAAGAAGGCTCTTTCCATTGCGGACAGAGCGTACGTTCTGGAAACAGGAAGCATTACTATGGATGGAAAGGCAGAGGATCTTCTGAATGACGAGGCCGTTCAGAAGGCATATCTTGGAGAGTAGGGGGAAAGACATGGATAATTTCGTAATTACCATTGCAAGACAGTATGGAAGCGGTGGACGTACCATCGGAGAGGAGCTTGCAAAGAAATTAGGGATTTCTTACTATGACAAGGATATCATCCGCATGGCATCTGAGGAGAGCGGCATTCATGAGCAGCTCTTTGGAAGGGCAGATGAAAATGTCAGCACAAAGCAGAGATTTTTTGCAAAGTCCGGAATCTACAAGGGTGAGCTGATCCCGCCTCAGAGCAAGGATTTTACATCCGATGAGAACCTGTTTAATTATCAGGCAAAGGTGATCCGGCAGCTGGCAGAAAAAGAGTCCTGTGTGATCATCGGACGTTGTGCAAATATGATCCTGAAGGATTATTCCAATGTTCTTCGTGTGTTTGTTTACGGAGACTGGGATTTCCGTATCCGTGAGGCAAGTAAGAAGCTCAGCGGAACTACAAAGGATATTGAGAAATTTATGCAGAAGGATGACAAACGCAAAGAAGATTTTTGCAAACGTTTCATGGGTGTTGACTGGGCAGACATGACGAAATACAATCTGTGCCTGGATAACGGTACCCTTGGTTATGAGAAATGCGTGGAGGAGATCGAGAGTGCACTTGAGATCCTGAAAAAATAAGACATATATCAGAGAATATTCCCCGGGAAAGAAAAGCCAAAAGTCTTTTCCCGGGGATTTTTTCATATATTGTGGAAAAGTATATTTGATCCGGCGGGAAATATGGATAAGCGAAAAAAATATTTCTGTGTAGTGGCAATGGTATTGATCCTGCTCAGCGGATATGGAAAAATCTCAGACAGTGCATTTCGGATGCGGGTGACCAGAATGATCGCCGGTGAGGGGATGTTCCGGCTGGTGGCGGCGCAGTACAGACAAAAAGTAGCAGAACCGGTGGCTGAGACAGCCTCTGACAGAAGCGAAAAAGAGGATCGTCCACGTGTGGCTCTTACCTTTGATGATGGACCGCATGCAACATATACACCTTTGCTTCTGGATGGCCTGCGGAAGCGTGGGATCCATGCCACATTTTTTCTTATGGGAAAAAATATCCGGGGAAATGAGGAGATCGTAACGCAGATGCAGAGAGACGGTCATCTCATCGGTAATCACACGTATGATCACGTGCAGCTTGATAAGCTTCCCGGTGACCAGGCCTGTCAGCAGATCATAAAGACGAATAATGAGATCTACGAGATCACCGGAGAATATCCCATGTATCTTCGCCCGCCCTACGGTGCATGGCCGAAGGATCTGGAGCTCTGTGTGACCATGCTGCCGGTATTTTGGGATGTGGATACTCTGGACTGGAAATCAAAAAATGTCCGTTCTGTGGAAAATATCGTAAAAAGACAAGTGAAGGATGGCTCCATTATCCTGATGCATGACAGCTTTTCTACCTCCGTGGAAGCGGCCTTGGAGATCGCGGATATGCTTACGGAAGAAGGATATGACCTGGTAACTGCAGATCAGTTGCTGGTGATGTAACTGTGATTTGCCGAAAGGGCAGAAACGATTGCTTTTTTATGTGCAAACAGGTAAAATTATAAAAATAAGGAATCTGTCCGTATGCCGGAAACAAATGAAACGATCGTTGCCGGATACAGATCTATGAAAAGAATACGGATCGTGAATATCCGCTTTTTACAGAAAATACAGGAGTGAAAGCCATGGATTTATTTGAATACGCAAAGTCAAAAACGCTGGATCAGGAGTCACCTCTTGCATCCAGGCTGCGTCCGCGAACACTGGATGAGGTGGTGGGACAGCAGCACATCGTAGGAAAAGATAAATTGCTGTATCGTGCCATAAAGGCGGATAAGCTGACATCTGTTATCTTTTACGGCCCTCCGGGAACCGGAAAGACCACCCTAGCAAAAGTCATTGCCAATACCACAAGCGCCAGCTTTACCCAGATCAATGCAACCGTAGCAGGGAAGAAAGATATGGAAGCAGTTGTAAAGCAGGCACAGGACGATCTCGGCATGTATGGAAAAAAGACCATTCTATTCATTGATGAGATCCACCGCTTCAACAAGGGACAGCAGGATTATCTTCTTCCCTTTGTGGAGGACGGAACCATCATTCTTATCGGGGCCACAACAGAGAATCCATATTTTGAGGTAAACGGAGCGCTTCTTTCAAGATCGATCATCTTTGAATTGAAGTCCCTGGAGATACCGGAGATAAAGGAACTGATCCTGCGTGCGGTTAACGATCCGGAACGTGGAATGGGAAGCTATGGGGCGGTGATCGAGGAGGAGGCTTTGGAATTTCTGGCAGATATGGCAGGAGGAGACGCCAGAAGCGCCTTAAACGCCATAGAACTAGGAATCCTCACCACACCTCGTGATACAGACGGTAAGATCCATCTGACCCTTGAGGTGGCTTCTGAGTGTATCCAGAAGCGGGTGGTGCGCTACGATAAGAACGGGGACAATCATTATGATATCATTTCTGCCTTTATCAAGAGCATGCGAGGCTCCGACCCGGATGCGGCAGTCTATTATCTGGCAAAAATGCTCTATGCAGGAGAAGATGTGAAATTTATCGCAAGAAGGATCATGATCCTTGCTTCCGAAGATATCGGAAACGCAGATCCCCAGGCCCTCTGCGTGGCAACGGCAGCAGCACAGGCAGTGGAACGTGTGGGAATGCCGGAGTCCCAGATCATTCTTTCCCAGGCAGTTACATACATGGCCTGTGCACCCAAGAGCAATTCTGCAGTAAATGCCATACAGGAAGCCATGCGCTGCGTGAAGGCGAAGAAGACAACCGTTCCGGTGCATCTGCAGGATGCCCATTATGGTGGCCACGAAAGTCTGGGTCATGGTATCGGATATAAATATGCCCATGATTATCCGAATCACTATGTAAAACAGCAGTATCTGCCATCAGAAATCGAAGGAGAACATTTTTACGAGCTCAGTGATATGGGATATGAAAAGAAACTGAAAGAGCATATGAAGAAGATCCACGAAGAAGCGAAATAAATGAATATAAGTAAAACGGAGGAGCCTCTCAGAGAAGCTCCTCCATTATTTTGTCATAAACATTCTGGTATTTATAAGGCCAGCTTTCACATACAGACTGTGCAGCAGCAAGATTTGGCACATTGATGCTGAGATCAACGATGCTGACGCCGCTTTCGATGATCCGCAGACGTACCGAGTAGCTACCCTCTTTGGTGGGATAGTAATCTGCAGGAGTCAGGAGATGTTCTTCGATCTTGCAGTGGAGGGAATTGAGATATTCTTCCACTTCTTTCTTGATGTCAGAGGAAAGTTCTTTGGAAAAATATTTCAGAGTGTTTTTTCCCTCGGAGGTCAGTCGATAGTAACTGCGGTTGGACTGTGAAGACATTTCCACCAGATCTGCCTCCACAAGTTCGGAAACTGCCTGCTGGAGCTGAAAATAATTGGTGTATTTCCGGTCCAGGATAAAATCGGTGATCTGGGAATTTGTGAGATCCCCATCGGAATTCTGCAGCATATATAAAATAATAAGCTTATAGGTTGTAAAAGGTGATGCCATAAGAATCCTCCTTTTTACTGGCTGCGGGAAAGGGCTTCGAGAGCTTTTCCCTGAAAACTTGCTCTTTCTTTCATCCGGTGATGAAGAAGGTTTAAAACTTCTCGTTTGCGGCTGGCCCATAAAGGTGCGATCAGCAGATCCTTCGGTCCGTCGCCGGTGACCCGGTGGATCACGATATCCGGTCTGAGATGTTCCAGACAGTCAATGACAAGGTTCAGATACTCGTCCCGTTCATAAGTGCGGAAAAGACCGGCTTCATGATCAGCGGCAAGATCTGTACCACGCAGTACATGAAGAAGCTGCAGCTTGATCCCCTGGATATCCATGGCGTTCAGATAAGCTATTGTTTCCAGGATATCCTTCCGGCTTTCGCCGGGAAGCCCCAGGATGGTGTGGACGATCACTTCGATGCCGCCTGCGCGGAGATTTTTCACTGCGGTATCAAAACAGGACAGTGGATAGCCGCGCCGTATATATCTGGCGGTATCTTCATGGATAGTCTGGAGTCCCAGCTCCACCCACACCGGTTTGATCTGGTTCAGGGAATAAAGAAGCTCCAGTACATCATCTCCCAGACAGTCCGGTCTGGTACCAATGGACAGTGCCACGATATCCGGATGGGAGATGGCTTCTGTGAAGATCTTACGCAGGTGTTCCACAGGAGCGTATGTGTTTGTATATGCCTGAAAATAGGCGATATATTTATGGATCGGGCGTTTGGAAGAGAGACTTTTGATCTGTGTGTTGATCTGCTCTGTAATGGAAAGAGCGGCGTTTGCTGCAAAATCTCCGCTTCCGCCCTGGCTGCAGAAAATGCAGCCTTTTTTGCCCAGGGTGCCGTCACGGTTGGGACAGGACATGCCGCCGTTTAATGCAACCCGGTAGACCTTTTCGCCGTATCGCTCCCGGAGCATATAGTCCAGAGAATGATAAGGCTTGTCGTTCCAGCGCTTCATTATGCCTCTTTCGGTTCGTTTTTCTCTTCGCCGTTTTCTTCGTTTTCATCTTTCGGTATATAGTTATCGAAGATCTTTACAAAGATCTTTGATTTCCAGTAGGCCAGCGTGGAAAATCCCATCAGAATAAAAAGCATGATCAGGATGGATGTAAACTGTGCGTAGCTCACATAAGCAAAAAGCCACATCAGTAGGAGTGGAGACGCAGAGATCACAAGCATCAAAAGTGTCAGCGGAAGATGGCGGACGGACATCAGGAATGCATTTACAAAGGTATTCTTGACGGAATTAAAAAATTTGGAAAGGATCGGATAAATGTACAGAAGGATCATCGCATAGATCAGTGCAAATGCAATGAACAGACTGAAAAGTCCTTTGTACATAGCTCCGCTTCCGGCTCTGGCGATCCGAAGATCGATAAACAGAACAGCAGCGGTGAGGAGCATGATGATATTGATGATGGTCGCCTGTTTGAAGTTCTGTTTGAATGAGCGAAAAAAGCTGCGGGCAATATAAGATTCTTCGTCTCTTGCCATCTTCAGTGTGACATAGTAGAGAGCTGTTATGGAGGCGCCTGCGGTGACAACCGGAATACAGCAGAGGATGCACAGAAAATTCAGAAGAAGCAGGTCTGCTACGCGTCCCATGAACACGAAGAATTTGTTGTCCATGTTGAAAAAACGATTCATTTGATAAGTCTCCTTTTCTTTTGGATATTATTTTAAGTATACCCAATCACAGCAGAAAAAGCAAATCCCAAATGTTTTCCTGGGAAGTGGAAATGGGAAAATCATGTGTCCGCCATAGAAAGACAAAATAGCGAAATAGTTTATTAAATTTCCCTAAAAGGCTTGCTTATCACGATTTAGAGTGTTAAAATATCAGTATTGTATTAGACGAAATTTATGTATTTTAAAGGAGCGTAACAATGAGCAAAAAAATCAGGACGGAGGCTGTGGATCATCTTTTTGAAGCGATCCTGTGCCTGAAGGACAAGGAAGAGTGTTATACATTTTTTGAGGATGTGTGCACCATCAATGAGCTGCTTTCTTTATCTCAGCGCTTCGAGGTAGCCAAGATGCTTACTGATAAGCGTACATACCTTGATATTTCCGAGAAAACAGGAGCTTCCACAGCTACGATCAGCCGTGTGAACCGTTCCCTGAACTATGGAAATGATGGTTATGAGATGGTATTTGCACGTATGAAGAAGGATAACGGGGAGCAGGGCGGCGAAGCAGAATAAGGCTTACGTCCATACCGTGATGATAACGGATAATGCTGTAATGAAAAAGAGACAGGCGATCGTGCGTCTGTCTCTTTTTTTCGGTGCGCCCGGCGACGCACGTTTATGATCGGATGTGAGCTCCGGATATTATTTGTCTTTTTTTGAGGAATCCGTATCTTTTGAGGAATTCATGTGGTCGATCATGTTTTCGATGATCATTTTTTTCATGTATACGTCGAAGCTAAGAAGACAGATAAAGGAAAACTGGTGAAGGAATTCCTTATCCTCCGGGTCGGCGTCCTCAAAAATTTCTCCGGCACTTTTGAAACGGCGCATAAGATCCTTTTCCAGGTAACGGATCTGTGACTGCTCCATACTGAAAACCTCCTGGTAGATGTAAGTCATGTCCTTTTCTGTAACGGACTTGAAGTATTTCTCGGTGATCGGTCCCAGAAGGGTCTGGATATCACTGATGGAGAGGATATTCTTAAAATAGTAGATAAAGATCAGCATCAGCAGATGCTCCCGGGAATACCGCTTTTTTTCCGGCGGGGGAAGGAGCTTGTTCTTTGCGTAATTGTTGATCATGGTCTTGGTCAGGATCTTGTCATCATCATGACGCTTGGTGGAAGCGAGATTATCTTCCATAAAGGTTGTGACCTGATCCATGTAAAGAGCAATATTGGGAATTTCATCGGGTTTTATATAATCAAGCTCAGCAATTTTTGCAAAAATGCTGTTCATCATTTCTTTTTCGTTTTCTGTCATCACATTATCACCTCTGCTCCCTATTATATAGTTTTAAATACTACTTGTAAAGAAACTTTTTTTCAGAGAGGTGGGTTTACCGGAAAGTAAAGTCATGATAGTATATAAAGATACTGTTCATATGGAAAAAGAAATGGAGATCAAAATGAGTATACATGATGCTTTGGACACATTGAATCCTATGCAGCGGGAAGCTGCCGTACATACAGAGGGACCACTTCTGATCCTCGCAGGAGCCGGTTCCGGAAAAACAAGAGTGCTGACCCACAGGATCGCCTATTTAATGGAAGAAAAGGGTGTAAACCCATGGAATATCCTGGCGATCACCTTTACCAACAAGGCCGCCAGTGAGATGCGGGAACGTGTGAATAAAATTGCGGGAATGGGTGCGGAGAGCGTATGGGTCTCCACCTTCCATTCCGCCTGCGTGAGGATCCTGCGCAGACATATTGAGGTGCTGGGCTTTGGCAGTAATTTTACCATTTATGATGCCGACGACCAAAAAACAGTCATGAAGGAAATCTTCCGGAAGTTTGATATCAATACCAAGATTTACAAGGAACGAGGCGTTCTTGCTGAGATTTCCCATGCCAAGGATGAACTGATCACACCGGAAGAGATGGAGCTGAATGCAGGCGGCGACCCGGATGCACGGAAGATTGCCGGTATGTATAAGGAATATCAGTCTATCCTCCGGGGAAACAATGCGCTGGATTTTGATGACCTGATCGTGAAGACTGTGGAGCTTTTTCAGCATAATCCGGATATCCTGGACTATTATCAGGAACGTTTCAAATATATTATGGTGGATGAGTATCAGGATACCAATACTGCCCAGTTTAAATTTGTAAGTCTTCTTGCCGAGAAATACAAGAATCTCTGTGTGGTTGGTGATGATGATCAGTCCATCTATCGTTTTCGTGGAGCAAATATCGGGAATATCTTAGGCTTTGAGAAGGTTTTTCCTGAGGCTAAGGTGGTGCGCCTGGAACAGAATTACCGTTCTACCCAGAACATCCTCAATGCAGCCAATGAGGTGATCGTCAACAACACAGAGCGTAAGGAAAAACGCCTCTGGACAGAGAACGAAGAGGGCGATAAAGTACATTTCCGTCAGTTCAACAACGGATTTGAGGAAGCGGAGTATGTTGCAGGAGAGATCATCCAGGGGCGCCGCAACGGGAAATTCCAGTACAAGGACTGTGCAGTACTTTATCGGACCAATGCCCAGTCCCGTCTCTTTGAGGAGAAATTTCTCCTGGCAAATGTTCCTTATAAGATTGTCGGCGGCGTGAACTTTTATGCCCGCAAAGAGATTAAGGATCTGTTAAGCTATCTGAAGACCATTGACAATGCCAGTGATGATCTGGCTGTGCGCAGGATCTTAAATGTGCCAAAAAGAGGGATCGGACTCACCAGCATCGGCCGTGTCCAGGACTATGCGGATATGATGAACCTGAGCTTTTATGATGCCCTCCGTGTGGTGGAGGAAGTACCGTCCATTGGCCGGGCAGCAGGAAAGATCAATGATTTTGTATCTTTTATCCAGGGACTTAAGAGTAAGGCAGAGGCTTATACAGTCCGTGAAACGCTGGAAGAAGTGATCGAACTGACCGGTTATGTGAAAGAGCTGGAAGCAGAAAAAACAGAAGAAGCTCAGGCAAGGATCGAGAATATCGATGAGCTGATCTCCAAGACCGAATCTTTCCAGGAAGCCATGGAAGAGGCAGGACAGCCGGCAACACTTTCCGCATTTCTGGAAGAGATCGCACTGGTGGCAGATATTGATTCCGTTGATCCGGATCAGGATTATGTGCTTCTTATGACCCTTCACAGTGCCAAGGGACTGGAATTCCCCAATGTATTTATGGCAGGTATGGAGGACGGAGTATTTCCGGGATATGCGTCCATCTGGTCCGGAGACCCGTCGGATATTGAAGAAGAGCGAAGACTCTGTTATGTGGGGATCACACGTGCCATGAAGGAACTGACATTAACCTGTGCAAAACAGCGTATGATCCGTGGAGAGACCCAGTACAACCGTGTATCACGCTTTGTAAGGGAAATTCCAAGAGAATTGGTGGATCTTGGACATACGATTCAGGAGAAAAAGCCCAAGGTGGATAACATCGTATCTCCGAAGAGCGCCTATGCACAGATGAAGATGAATTTCCAGGCAAAGACCAGCCTCCAGAAAAAAGACTTTACGGTCAGCAAGGCAGCAAGCCTGGATTACGGTGTCGGTGATACGGTACGCCATGTGAAATTCGGTGTCGGTATCGTAAAAAATATTGTAGATGGCGGCAGGGATTACGAGGTAACGGTCGACTTTGACAAAGTCGGAGTGAAAAAAATGTTCGCAGGTTTTGCCAAGCTGAAAAAGATCTGATCGGAAGCAATATGAAGGCAAGAATGTTCCTGTGAAAATTTGCGTAAGTTATGGTAAAACCAGACATATGGTGGTATAATAAGAACACTTAAGAGATATTAGTACAGTGAAACTACTGTGCTACGGGTTTACTGTCAGACAGTACAGCCGAATAGAAAGAAAGGATGGTGCAGTGTTATGAATTTAAATACAACAAAGCTTGAAGAACTGCTTGCGACACTGAAGAAAAAAGAAGAAGAGAAAGATAAGAACACAGTCCTTTGGGTACTGGCGATCATCGGTGCGGTTGCAGCTGTTGCAGGAATCGCATTTGCAGTATACCGTTTCTTCGCTCCGGATTATCTGGAGGATTTCGAAGAAGATTTTGATGATGACTTCGATGATTATTTTGAGGACGAGGAAGAGTAAGATCTTTCACCGGAACAGCTGTTTTGAACAGATCAGAATGGTTGTCTGCAGTGTATGAATATGAGAAGCGGATGATTGAAGCCCCGGCGCGATACCGGGGCTTGATTTTTGAATGCAGGCAGTGAAGCGATTGTGTTTGCGAGCAGACCGTAAAGCAAATTTGGAATATTCGATTTACTGCCTGCTGCTTATAAGACAGAAAGAGGATTTATGAAAAAAGGTGAAATTTACGAAGGTGTTATAGAAAAAGTGGAATTTCCAAACAAAGGCTTTGTATGGGTGGATGACCAGAAAGTCATTGTAAAGAACGGAATTCCGGGACAGAAAGTACGTTTTATGATCAACAAGAAGCGTTCCGGACGGGCGGAGGGACGCCTCTTAGAAGTTCTGGAGAAATCTCCGCTGGAGACAAGAGAACCGGCCTGTCAGGAATTCCCGGCCTGTGGCGGCTGTATGTACCAGACCATGAGTTATGAGGCGCAGAAAGAGATGAAGGAGCGCCAGGTAAGGGAACTTCTGGATGGGGCAGTCAGAGAAAGTATGGATAAGATCGGGAAGAACAGTGATGAGACAGAAGAAACTGAGGATACAGACAAGTTGTATCACTGGGATGGAATCTACGGAAGTCCTATCGAGTTTGGATACCGCAACAAGATGGAGTTTTCCTTTGGCGATGAGTATAAGGATGGTCCGCTGTCCCTTGGACTTCATAAGAAGGGCAGCACTTACGATATCCTGAATACAGATGACTGTAAGCTGGTGCATCCGGATATGACGAAAATCCTTGCCTGTGTGCGGGAGTTTTTCCTGGAGCGTAATGCCAGCTTTTATAAGAAGCTTCAGCATGTGGGATATCTCCGACATCTGCTTCTTCGAAGAGGTGTCACAAGCGGCGAGATCCTTGTCCATGTGGTGACCACCACCCAGGAAGAGTATGATCTGGAACCACTGAAAGAACAGCTCCTTGCACTTCCCCTGGAAGGTAAGATCGTGGGGATCATGCACATTTTAAATGATTCTCTGTCCGATGTGGTACAGAGCGATGAGACGAAGATTCTTTACGGAAAGGATTATTTCTACGAAGAACTTCTTGGGCTGAAATTTAAGATCAGCACGTTTTCCTTCTTCCAGCCAAATTCCCTGGCTGCGGAGATCCTGTATTCAAAAGTCCGTGAATATGTGGGGGATACCAGAGATAAAGTAGTGTTTGACCTTTACAGCGGCACCGGCACTATCGCCCAGCTTGCGGCATCTGTTGCCAGTGAGGTGATCGGCGTGGAGATCGTGGAAGATGCGGTAAAAGCTGCCAGAGAAAACGCAGCACGAAATGGCATCAGCAACTGCCGCTTTATAGCCGGAGATGTGCTGAAAGTGCTGGATGAAGTGCCGGAGAAACCGGATATGATCATTCTGGATCCGCCAAGAGACGGCGTTCACCCGAAAGCCCTTCCGAAGATTCTGGCTTATGGGGTGGACCAGATCGTATACATTTCCTGCAAGGTTACAAGCCTTGTAAGAGACCTTCCGGCATTTTATGAAGCAGGGTATCAGATGACCAACGCCTGTGCAGTGGATCAGTTCTGTCAGGGGGTTCATGTGGAGACGGTTGTTCTTTTGTCCCAACAAAAACCAGATGACACGATAGAGATCGACTTAGACCTGGACGAGCTGGATGCCACCAGTGCCGAGTTGAAAGCAACCTATCAGGAAATCAAAGATTATGTGCTGAAAGAATTTGGCTTGAAGGTTTCAAGTTTATATATTTCTCAGGTAAAACGCAAATGTGGAATTGAAGTGGGAGAAAACTATAATCTTCCAAAATCAGAAAATGCAAGAGTTCCGCAATGCCCGAAAGAGAAAGAAGATGCTATCAAGGCTGCCCTGAAATATTATGCGATGATCTAAGGACATCGCTGATTTCAAGGAGGAATAACACATGAAAAGCACATTTGAAAAAATGGGTGGAACCTACACACTTGGCGCAGACGGAATTTACTATCCGAATCTTGTCAGTACAGATGAAGAACCGCATTATGGGAAATATGGAATGATGCGGAAAACATATCTGAAAGAGCATCGTCCGGCAATGTATTCACTGTATATGTTGGAAGACAGACTGACAGAACATCTGAATACTGTGGACGATGAAGCACAGGAGAGAATGGATATTCTGGTGCGTCAGATGATGGAGAGGCAGGGCATTACGGAAGAATTGAAAGCTTGTGACCAGATGGAATGGGTCAGAGCGGTAAATAATGTCCGGAATGCTGCAGAAGAGATTGTGTTGAAAGAATTGATTTACAGGTAAACAAAGGGCTGAACAGGTAGGACGAAAAATCCTATTTGTTCAGCTCTTGTGTTTATAATGGGCAAAGAAGAACCAAATTATAATTCCATATCATACGACCTTTTCTTAGTCCGAGCAGGCTGATTTCGCCGCATCTCCTGTTTCCTCTGATATTCAAGTTCCCAGGCACGATGGGAAAAAACATCAGGATCTTCCACATTGAGATAATCTACCTCATTGGCGGCAATATCACGACGGTGATAGTCATAATATTTACCGAAAGTACCTTTGAGCTGTTCGATTAGCTTATCCCGAAAATCAGGACGTATCTGGATTCTGGTGTCCAGCAATTCTGTATACTGTTCAGGTTCAGGACGAAATTTTTCTTCCCGGAAAGCGGCGGCATCTTTTTCAAGATGTTTTTTGAGCGAGATGTCCTGAGAATCTAGGATATCAAGATTGTTATTCATCTGGTCGTATTTCTTGGATAGATTCGTCATATCTTTATCGGTAGAGCATTCTGCCTGGAAGATTAGCTGCTCTTTCCTTGATTTCAGTTCTTCAATTTCTTCGGTAACAGTGGTAAGCTGCTGATTCAATTTTATATGCTGGATGGGATTAAAAATACTGGCTTTCTCTTTTTTCACATTCAGTTCTTTCCGCTCTGTAACTTTAGCTTTGAGTTTCTTTTTAACGGTGTTGTATTTATTCAGTATTGGATTAAAATGATTCATCCAGTCATGGATCACTTCTTTTTGCATCTCATTGTGGAGCAAATGATATTGTGTAAAAATCATGTGATTGCGGATTGCTTCCAATGTTTCTGCTATTATTGGAATAGATTTTTCTACAGCCTGTGCCAGTTTTGCTACCTGGGCTTTTAATTCCCGGAGCATTTTGTTATCTGCACGAATCTGACGGTTGATTTCACAGCGGTCTGCTATCATGCCTTTCTTTTCCATATTCTGGGCAATGTAGCCTTCATGGATGGTTGGCTGTTCGGTGATTCCCTGATCTGCAAAGCTGCGGTGATTAATGGTAGCATTTATCTGATTACGTGCAAGCATTTTATTTACGGCATCTGCCCAGTTTGCCCGCCAGATGCAAAGTTGTTCATCACTGTTCCATTGTTCGGAAATAGGATTCTGTCTGCCATATCGGCTGCTCTTGGGGTGTTTATCATTCCGTTCATATCCTTTTTCCTGTGCAACAGAGGAAGTCAGATATTCTTTCTTTTTCCCAACTTTATAGCGATATTGCTTTTCCCATCCCTGTTTCTGAGCAGTTTTAAATTCAGAAGCAGTAAATCCTTTTTCTTCTCCATCTTTGATACAGAGATATTCTTTTTCGGTTTTATACTGCCATGTTCCATTTTCATTTAGTGGTCGGACAGTAAGAAGAATGTGTGCATGGGGATTGTGACCATCTGTATTGTGAATGGCAAAATCAGCACACATCCCCATATCTACAAAATTCTTTTTAATAAAATCCTGAAGAAGAGAAATATTGCTGTCTTTATCCAACTCAACGGGGAGTGCGACAACAAATTCTCTTGCAAGTCGGCTGTCTTTGGTCTTTTCGTTTTCTTCCACAGCATTCCAGAGTTGTTCCCGGTCATTCCATTCCAATGGAGCCATTGGAGGAAGCATCACCTCCTGATAGATCAGCCCCTGCTTTCTGGTATAGTCATGCTGGATGCCGTCATAATCATTGTACATGCGGCTACAGCTCATATAAGCAGAAGCAGCAACAGCAGATCGACCGGAACCACGGCTGACGACTTTGGCTTGCATATGATAAATTGCCATATCTGGCACCTCCTTTCGATGTTGCCTGCAACAGCGGATAAAGCCCTCGGCAGAGCGCACGAGCCCCGAAGGGGATACCACTGCCTGATTTATCAGGTGGTGAGTAAGTGCGCCCTTCGGGAGTGGAACTTGTGCGTTTACATTCCCCGTAGCCGGATCATCAGCTCCCGTTTCAGGGAATCTAAATCCATTTCTTTAATATGGGGAACAATACTTTCCAGAATTGCTCCTTCCTGGACTAACCTGTGTGTTCTGGCATCACGTTCTTTTTTGCGATTTCTTGCTTCGGCTTCTTCCTGGCGGTGTCTTGCCTGTAAAAGTGCTTTTTCTTCCGGTGTCATGATTTTTTTATCTGCCATATCTGGCACCTCCTTTTTATGCCCGTATCCGGGCAGTTTTGGTTTTAAAATCTTTTGGTTTGGTACTATGGTTTTAGATAACTGACAGTGACATATTTCCGGTAATAAATGAGGAAAGAAAGTAGTACCACTGTCAGTGAAAAGTAATCATTGTGTTATACTTTTTCGAGTCAATTCTGGTTCGGAGCATGATTGTTCAACAGGATTTTTTTTGCCTGTTTTAAATTAGCTGTTGCATTGTCCTGACGGATATTCCGGTTATTGATACGGACAGGAATACATCTCTCCAGAATACGGTCATAAATTCGTTTGTGTGCGATATCAGCGGCATTATTCAGCTCTGATAAAGTGAGATTGGTCGTTATGATCAGAGGCTTTTTACTGCGGTAACGACTGTCGATCACATTGAATACCTGTTCCAGTGCAAAGTCAGAGTTCCGCTCAATTCCGAGATCATCAATAATCAGAAGACTGTAGCGGTTTAAGTTGTTGATGAACTGGTTTCTGTCTTCAAAATGCATTCCGGTAAGGGTATTCAGAATCCGGGAAAAGTTGGTCATCAGTACAGGAACGCCTTTTTCCAGCAGGGCATTGGCAATGCAGCCTGCAAAAAAAGATTTTCCAGTACCGACATCACCCCAGATGAGAAGTCCGGAGCCGTTCTTCCATCTCATGCCTGTTTTTCTCCAGGCTTTCTGCAATTTCCCGTCTCATGGTCTCCTCTTTTCTCTTCCCTTTTCCCGGGAAGTCTGTTCTGAGAGGCAGTATTTCCTTTTTTGAAAAAATTTATGCTGGTCTAAAAGCGTGTCTGGAAAAATACAATGCACTGAGGAAAAAATTTCTTTCAAATAAGGAGGTTTCACCTTGCAGTCCAAGCCGAAAATCCTGGTACTGAAAATGCGGGAACTGGTCTATACGGGAATTTTTCTGTTTCTGGCGGTGGTCCTGATCGTCCTTCTGGTGCTGATGTTCCGCACAGAAAAGGCGCCGGAGAAGCGGACGTCCATCTCCACCGAGCGCTACACGGCCGGCGTCTACTCCTCTCCTGTGACCCTCGGTGACACGGTGGTGGATGTGACCGTGACCGTCGATCCGGACCGGATCAAAGCCATCGATCTTAACAATCTCAGCGAAACCACCTCCACCATGTACCCGCTGATCCGCCCGGCTGTGGAAGAGCTGGAAGCCCAGATTCTGGAAAAACAGTCCACGAAGGATATCACCTGGGAGGCCACGGGAAAATACACCGCCGGCATCCTCTTAAACGCCATCGAAAAGGCCCTGGACCAGGCGGAAGGCAGCGTGTTTTCCGAATAGTTTTCCGCCGGAAAGAGAAAAAGCGTCCCGGTTTTTCGCCGAAACGCTTTTTTCTTTTTCTTATTCTTCGTCGTCTTTGGGATTCTCACGGTAGAGCTTGTAGAGCTTTTCCACAGCCGCATCCAGGTGCGTATCTTTCTGCTCGGAGAATTTTCCGCCGTCTGCCAGGGAAGCCAGAGACGGGTCGATGGGCATTTTTCCGAGAACCTCGGTCTCAAGGGAAGCGGCAATCTCGTCGATATGGCTCTCGCCGAAGACGGAGATCTTCTTGCCGCAATCCGGACAGACAAGGTAGCTGTAGTTCTCCACGATGCCGAGTACCGGAATCTTCATGGCTTTTGCCATGTTGAAGGCCTTGGTCACGATCATGCGTACCAGATCCTGGGGGGAAGAAACGATAACGATGCCTTCCACCGGAAGGGACTGGAAGACCGTCAGTGGTACATCACCGGTTCCTGGCGGCATATCCACGAACAGGAAGTCCAGTTCGCCCCAGATCACATCGCTCCAGAACTGTTTTACCATGTTGGCGATGACCGGTCCTCTCCAGATCACCGGGTCCTCCTCGTTGGGAACGAGAAGATTTAAGGACATGACCTTGATGCCGTTCTCGGTGACAACGGGAATGATGCCGTTATCGTCAGCCACGGCCGGTCCGTGAAGGCCGTACATTTTCGGGATGGACGGGCCTGTGATATCCGCATCCAGGATACCTACCCGGAAGCCTTTCTCTGCCATGCGGTTTGCCAGGGTGGCGGTCACCATGGATTTACCGACGCCGCCTTTTCCGCTGACCACGCCGATGACGTGTCTTACATTGGAATAAATATTCTGGTCTACCAGAAAGCTGGTCTTCTTGGAGGGGCATCCCTCGCAGCTCTCCTTTGTGCAGCCCTGATTGCTGCAGCTTTTTTCTGCCATTTTTATATCCTCCTGTGGCAATTTAATAATCTAATCTTCTGCATAAGCATCTGCTTCTATGCATCTGTGGAAAAATCCCAGCACTTTATGCTCGTATTCCTCCCTGTGGAGATAGTAACTCTCCGCATGGCCTGCGCCTTTGGCGATCCAGATCTCCTTCTCACCGGCTGCGGCCTGATAAATCTTTTTGCCCATGCCCGTGGGCACGAAATCATCCTTCTCCCCGTGGATCACCAGCACCGGAAGCCGGCTCTCGGCGATACAGTCATCGGAAGAAAAGTCAGAAAAACCATAGCCTGCCAAAGCCTTGCAGAAGAGGTTCGTCAGCCAGATCAGCGGCCTGCTTAAATAGCCTTTTCCACTCTGCTTCAGCACATGCTGAAACTCCTCCTCGGGAGAAGTGAAGCCACAGTCCTCCACGATGCCCCGTACGGACATGGGAAGGCAGAGGTCCGACGCCATGAGCACTGTGGCTGCTCCCATGGAGATTCCATGGAGGAAAATGTTCTGTTTTCCGTCGAAACGCTCATCCAGAAAGCGCACCCAGCGGTAGCAGTCTTCCCGGTCCAGGATGCCGGTGCGGGAAGCCCTGATTCTTTTGGAATATCAGGGGCTTGTGAGACGCCTGCCGAATAATCACGTCCGTGTGGCAGAACTTTCTGGAGACTGCCTGGATCATATTTTTGAACTGGGACTGGCACTGGAGGCGGAAGTGCTGGAAAAATGGGCAGATCCGGAAGAGTTGCCGGATGAAGAGCTCGAATTTCACCGCTATCTTTATGAGAAGTGTCCGTTTGATTTTCAGCGAAAAATGCTGGAAACTTTTACGGAAATTTATCTTTGTTTTGGAATCCGTGCAAGAGATCATAAGCTGGAAAAAGATCCGGCGGGCGGCCTGAAGGCTTATCTGGAGGAGATAAAACAGGCAATTATAAAAGAAAGAGGGAAAATAAATGCTGGGGTTAAAACCGATTAAACTGCTGCCGGCCCGTGAGCGGGTGGCATCTGCGCTTCGCAAGGCGATCATCGCCCAACAGATCAAAGAAGGGGAGACGCTGACACTGGAGACCACGGCCCAGCAACTGGGAGTTTCCATCACACCGGTGCGGGAGGCTTTCCAGATTCTGGAGAGGGACGGGCTGATTTCCCTGCAGCAGAACAGAGGAGCCACCGTGCTGGGAATCAACGAAAAAACGCTTCGGGAGCATTATCAGGTCCGGGCCGTCCTGGAAAAAGCAGCCTGTGAGCTTTGCTGTGAAAATGGAGCAGATCTTTCCTCTGTGAAGAACTGCATTGACACTGCAGAGGAGGCTCTGGAACGCAATGATGTGACGGATTATGCCAACCAGAATCAGTCCTTTCATTATGAAATCTGGAAGGCAGCGGGCAACGGAAAGCTGGAAAAAATGCTGGGAGAGCTCTGGAATGGCCTGTCCCTGGGCTTAAATTCCACAGAAGAGGAGTACGCGCGGCGTTCCCAGAAGGAGCACCAGCAGATCTATGCGGCACTGGAAAAAAGAGATGCCGCTTTGGCTGGTAAGGAGATGGAAAAACACATTTACCGCAGTATGGAGGATGTATTGACTCGATACCAGTGATTGTGAATTTTGCATAAAAATAAATATAGAAAATAATAGAAAACGCTGAATCTGTAAAAAATAGTTGACGGATCCAGCGTTTTCGTCTATATTGAGAAACAAGAAATGGATACATTATTAAATATAAAAAATAAAATATCAAGGAGGAACCCATGAGCAGGGAAGAACAGGTAGAAAAACTGACCGCTTATATGGCGAATTTCATCGGCTATACGGCGAAGGTACTTCCGGATGATGTGATCGCAAAACTGGATGAGCTGGCAGAAAGGGAAGATGGCTTTTTGCCGAAAGTGATTTATCAGACGATGAAGAAAAATCAGAAGCTGGCGAAAGAACTGGACCGACCCAGCTGTCAGGATACAGGAGTGCTCCAGTTCTGGGTAAAATGCGGAACAGCTTTTCCGTTAATCGGAGATCTGGAAGCTCTTTTGAAAGAGGCTGTGATCCGTGCAACTTTTCAGACACCGCTCCGGCACAATAGTGTGGAAACTTTTGACGAGTATAACACAGGAAAAAACGTGGGAAAGGGAACTCCCACCGTATTCTGGGATATTGTGCCGGACAGTGATAAATGTGAGATTTACACCTATATGGCAGGCGGCGGCTGCTCCCTTCCGGGAAAGGCCATGGTGCTGATGCCGGGGGCCGGTTACGAAGGTGTGACAAAATTTGTTATGGATGTGATGACAACTTATGGCCTGAATGCCTGTCCGCCGCTTCTCGTAGGTGTGGGCGTGGCCACCTCTGTGGAGACAGCGGCTCTGTTGTCCAAGAAGGCGCTGATGCGTCCCATTGGTTCCCACAATGAAAATGAGAGAGCGGCTTATATGGAAAAGCTTCTGGAGAATGGAATCAATTCCATTGGCCTTGGGCCCCAGGGGATGGGCGGAAAATATTCCGTTATGGGCGTTCATATCGAAAATACGGCGCGCCATCCCTCCACCATTGGCGTGGCAGTCAATGTGGGCTGCTGGTCCCACAGAAGAGGCCATATCATTTTTGACAGAGATCTGAACTACACGATCACAACACATTCGGGGGTGACTTTATAATGCTGGAGATAAAAGGAGAAAAAAAGATTCTCATCACGCCAATTTCGGAGGAGGATTTAAAGGATATCCATATCGGAGATATCATTTATCTGAATGGAGATCTCACGACCTGCCGGGATGTGGCGCACCGCCGCCTGGTGGAAGAGGGGCGGGAACTTCCTGTGGATGTAAGAAATGCGGCGATTCTGCATGCGGGCCCGATCATCCGTCCGCTGGAAAATAGCCGGTTTGAGATGGTTTCTGTAGGTCCTACGACAAGTATGCGTATGGAAAAATTTGAGAAAGAATTTGTGCGGGATACCGGAGTGAGAGTAATCGTGGGGAAAGGAGGTATGGGACCGAACACGGAGTACGCCTGCAGAAATTATAGAGCGATCCACTGTGTTTTTCCGGCGGGAAACGCGGTGGTTGCAGCGACAGAGGTGGAAGAGATTGTGGAGGCACAGTGGCAGGATCTTGGCATGCCGGAAACGCTTTGGCACTGCCATGTAAAAGAATTTGGTCCGTTGATTGTGTCGATCGACACCGAAGGCCGGAATCTTTTTGAAGAAAACAAAGTGCTCTTTAATAAGCGAAAGGACGAGGCCACCGCCGAAATCTGCCGTCATGTAAGCTTCATCAAGTAAGCATAAGAGAAAGGACAGAGAAAAAATGAGCAGACAAAACAACATTATAAATAAGCCGGAACCGGCTCCTGGTACACTGGGAAAATTGGATCTTTTTGGAATTGGTTTTGGAGCCGTAGTGGGAGCCGGAATGGTAACTTTGATGGGGCCAGCCATGGCCTACACCGGATATTCAGTATGGCTGGCCATGCTTTTGGCAACGGTGCTGGCACTGGTTATGATTTTTCCCTACATTATTCTGGGTGGTACGCTTCGTGTCGCAGGTGGTCAGTATTCTGTCGTGACAAACCTCACCAGCCCTTCCGCGGGCGGTCTTGTGATCTATTCCAACCTGATTTTTACCGTTCAGTTCAGTACCTTTGCTATGGCCTTTGGTCTCTACATGAATATGGTACTGCCGACAGTTTCGGCTAAAATTTTTGGTATTACTATCATTTTCCTGCTAGTGGGACTGAATCTTCTGGGTATTAATGCTTTTGCGAAGATCAATAACCTGATGAGCGGCATCCTGCTGGTATCTATGGTGGCCTATGATATTTACGGTCTGACTCAGATCAACCAGCCAATTTTTGATTTTTCCAGTTCTCAGATGTTTACCGGCGGTTTCAAGGGCTTTTTCCTGGCAACCTTTCTTCTTATCAACTGCTGCCATGGGTATTACGGACTCATCTATTTTGGAAAAGAAGCAAAAAGCGCAACAAAGGATATGCCTTTTGCCTGCCTGATGTGTTTCCCGGTAGTGGTATTTATCTATGTGACACTGGCTATGGTTACTTCAGGAACAGTTCCTTATGAAAATGCTAACGGAGCCGCAACAATTTTACCGGCGGCACTGGCGATTCTTCCGAAACCTGTTTATTATGCTTTTGTAGTGGGTGGTCCCATCATGGCGATTCTGACTACGCTGAATTCGTCCATTGCATCGTTCCGTTTCCAGCCAACCCAGGCGGCAAAAGATGGCTGGCTTCCTAAAGCGATTCTGAAAGAAAACAGATTTGGAATGCCACCGATTCAGCTGCTTTTCATGCTTATTATGCTGCTGATTCCCATTGTGTTCAATGTAAGTATTGTAACCATTAACTATATCAGTCAGATTATTATGTTTGGTCTGGGAATCGCCACTCTGATCGGCATTGCGCGGATTCCGAAGCTTTATCCGGAGGCCTGGAAAAAGAACAGCTTTCATATGTCAAAAACGGCGCTCTGGATCAGCGTGCTGCTGAGTGCGACGCTCTATACCATTAACTTTGTGAAAGCCGTCATTGTGCTGGAGCCGATCTATGCAGTTATCGCAGTGGTAGCCATGGTTGTTGCGCTGGTACTCGGAAAAGTGATTGCCGACAGAGGTGGTCTTCATATCGAGACCTCTGTCTGGCCGCCAAAATCAGAATAAAGGAGGAAGTTACCATGTCTGTAAAAAACGATTACGACCGCTTTATAGCAGAGCAGAAAGAAGTTATGAAAAAAGAGCTGATTCAGTTTGCTATGCTGGATCAGGAAAAACGATATGTAGAGCCTTTTCGGATTTTCGGAAATGTCTATTATGCAGGCGATTCCTGGGTTTGTGTTCATGTGATCGATACGGGAGATGGTCTTCTGCTCATCGATTCCGGAAATGCACAGGCAACGGCCATGCTGATTCATTCGATCTGGTCTCTTGGCTTTAATCCTGCGGATATCAGGTGGATTATTCTTTCTCATGGTCATGTAGATCATATAGGAGGGGTTAATTTCCTGAGAAAAATGTTCGGCTGTAAGGTATATCTCGGTGAGCCGGATGCGGTGATGTTTAAGGAACATCCGGAACTTTCTTTGGTGCAGGAAAGTGGCAACTCTCTTGAAATGCTTTTTGAACCGGATGAGGCGATCCGGGAAGGAGATATTCTGAAATTTGGAAATGTCACTATAGAATGTAAACTGGTGCCGGGGCATACGGCGGGCTGTGTCGCATTATTTTTCGATGTCAGTGATGGAGAAAAAACAGTCCGGGCAGGCTATTATGGAGGCTTTGGTTTTAACACACTGACCAAAGAGTATCTGACAGAGATTGGGGATCCCGGGTTTCAGATGAGAAAGGTTTACATAGAGTCCATTGATAAAGTGAAGGATGAAAAGGTAGAGCTTTTCCTGGGAAATCATACAGAAAATAATAAATTTTTTGAAAAACTGGAAAAATTGAAAGCCGACCCTGATGGAGAAAATCCCTTCATCAACGATCAGGACTGGAAAGAGTATCTGGAACAGAAAAAAGCAGAACTGGAGGTATTTTCTGCCAAAGACTGCTGATAAAAGAGTGGAGCAGCCTGCCTGAAAAGACGGGCTGTTTTCCGTGTATAAGGAGGAAAAATGGAAACAATTTATGTAGATCCTGAAAATTACGGGATTGATTCGGGAAAGTTAAGAGAGATGCTGGAGGTACTGGAAAAGGAAGCGGAGCTTCACAGCATTTCTGTAAAATATGAAGGAAAAACGATTCTTGAAGGAGCCTGGAAGCCTTTTACCCTGGAGGATCCCCAGATGATGCATTCTCTTTCCAAGACGGGAACGGCGATTTGTGTGGGTTTTGCCCTGGATGAGGGAAAGCTGAAGCTGGAAGCTCCGTTTCTTGATTATATCAGGGAGGATCTTCCGGAAGAGTACGATCCGGCTTTGGAAAAAATTACGGTTTACGATCTGCTGACCATGCAGGCCGGTTCGCCTTTTTGCTGCAACAATGTCTGGTTTTCAAGACTTGAGAAAAACTGGGAGACCGCCTGGCTGAGAGAAAAAAAGATTCTGGAAGATATTGGAAAAGTGTTTCATTATGATTCAGGCTGCAGCTATACCCTGTCCCGGATTGTCACAAAAGTTATGGGGAAAAACTGCAGGACACTTCTTGATGAACGAGTCTTTGAAAAAATGGGCTTCCGGGAAATTCGATGGCTTTCAAGTCCGGAAGGACATAGCACCGGAGGCTGGGGCCTGTATCTGACGGCTAGGGAAATTTCGGAGCTTGGCGTACTTTTTTTACGAAAAGGAAAATGGAAGGGCGAGCAGCTGATTCCTGCCTGGTGGGTGGAGACGCTGAGTAAGCCCCAGGTGGCGATCCCGGGCTGCGCAGGAAAAGCGCTGTCCCATTATGCCTATCATATCAAAGCAGGGAAAGAGATGTTTGCGGCGGAAGGCGCTTTTGGACAGTTTTTGCTCTGTTTTCGGAATTTTCCTGTTACAATCGGCATTACAGCGGGAACAACGGCAGAGAGGATACCGGATATCTGTCTTGCTTATATAAAGGAAGCTTTTCAGCAGAGGTCTGCTGCGCCGGAGCTTCGGGCAGAGCACAGCAGAAATCTGAAGAAAAAAACGGCAGATTTAAGTCTTGCCTTTCCAAAGGGAGAACATGCCCAGTGGGAGGTGGATAATTGGATGCTGATGAACCAGAAGTTTTCGTTCAGTGAAAATCCCCGCGGCATCCAGGAGGCCTTTTTTCTCCAGGAAAATGACAACCTGGAGATCTGGCTGAAAATTGACGGCGAGGAAAAACAGCTCACGGCCGGCTTCAGAAAATGGATCAGGAACGACCTCTATCCCGGAAACTTCCGGCATCAGTATCACTGCCTTGCTTATGCCTTTGACGGTTCCGCGCTCCGGATCAAAGTTGCTCTGATCAATACCTCCTACGTTGAAACCTACACTCTCCGCCCTACAGTCGCGGGAGATTCCGCTACCGCCATCCACCCTCAGCTTACCTGTAGCTGGCAGCCCAACGTAACCTACCTCCCACCTGCCCCTGACAACACCTGGCACTTCACCGCTACCCGGAAGCCGGAATGAGTTACTTCGTACAAGGAGCCACTGTTCCGCGAGGTGTTTTGGCATGTATATGCCAAAGTGCCGATGGTTACAAGTCAAAATCCATCGCCGAAGGTGATTTTCACTCGTAACTGTGAAAGTACGGAACAGTTTCGGCTCCTTAAAAATGGTGCAATGGGGAGCTTCTACAAGCTTGGATTGACTGCATATTGCAAAATTCCAAAATAAGTCAAATGCAGTCATAAAATGTATGTTTGCAAACGCCCAAACGTTCAAAATAAGTCAAACACATCCATATTTGGATATCCATCCCACCATAGAGTCTTACACTACCAGTCTGACGTAAGCCCCATATTTTTTGACCTTGAGCAGAAAAGGAAGCTCGAAGGGAAAGGCGGCGAGCCTGTCCCTTCGAATATCATTATTTTGAATAAAATTTGACGTAACTCCCAAAATACCTTATAATCCCATCAAAAAGCAAAGGTTTACGCAATTTTATGAAAATGGAAAACAAGCTACTATCTTTAGACACCCCTCTCTTTGAGGGCATCACCCAACAAGACCGTCGCCCCATGCTGGACTGTATTACCTATCATACCGCTGTTTTCAGCAAAGGCGAGATCATCGCCTTCGAGCAGGAAAATATGAAGCACATTGGCATCGTCCTTTCAGGAGCCGTCGATATGATAAAGGAGGATCTCTGGGGCAACAAGACACTTCTGGTCCGTATGCGGAAAAATGAGCTCTTCGGGGAGACCTTCGCTTGTGGGAACGACAGTCGTTCCACGGTGACATTCCATGTGGAGACGGTTGTTCTTTTGTCCCAACATCGAGACAAGAGTACTTGTCTCGATGAACGCGGTAGTCGGTAAATCGAGATGCAAGCATCTCGGCTTGCCTCGTTGCTCGCGCAAAAACCAGATGACACGATAGAGAGCGACTTAGACTTAGATGAGCTGGATACAACCAGAGCTGAGTTGAAAGCTCGTGATTAGAGGGAATGTGTCAGATTGGTAAATGGTATTCGTAATATGGTAGAAGAGATTATGTTAAAAGAATTGGTTTATATCTAAAGCGTGGAAAGCTCCTTCGGGAGCTTTTTGCTGTTTATAAGATAAATTCTGTCGGAGATTTATTATAAAACATTGCTTTACAAGAAGAATAAAAAAGCATATAATTCTTTTATAATATATTTAATAAAAGAGGGTAAGAAAACGGAAAATAAAGATAAAAAAAATATAACAAGAAAAAGAATAATTAATTATGTGCTGAACAATCATGTTACATCCAAGGCGGGAATCGCAAAAGATTTAAATTTGAGTATGCCGACTGTGTTAGCAAATGTGAATGACTTGTTAGAAAAAATGGTGTTGGAAGAAACTGGGGAATATGCTTCGACCGGTGGAAGAAAGGCAAAAAGTATAGGGATTAATAAGTCATACTGTCATGCAATGGGAATTTTGATTACAGCGAATCATATAGAAATGGTATTAGTAAATCTTGGAGATGAGATTATAAAAAAAGATCGCATCCGTTTAAAATTTACGGCAGAATTATCCTATTGTACAGAAGTGGCACAAAAGGTCAAAACTTTTCTTGAAGGCGAATTAGCGAAGGATACGCTACTTGGGATTGGAGTGGCGATTCCGGGAATTATTGATCAGAAAGAACGGATCGTTTTAAAATCCCATGCTTTAGGTATAGAGAATTATAGTCTGCGCTTTTTAGAGCAGGCTTTGGAAATTCCAGTATATTTTGAAAACGATGCTAATGCTGCAATGCTTGCAGAAAAAAAGCAAAAGTATCCAAATGCGATATATCTGTCTTTGAACCACACCTTAGGAGGCGCATTCTGCATAGATGGAAAGCTGTTTCGAGGGCAGAACCAGAAAGCAGGTGAGTTTGGTCACATGATACTCGTTCCCGGTGGAAGAAAGTGTTATTGTGGTAAATCAGGATGTGCAGATGCATATTGTGCTGCAAGTGTACTGACACAAGATAACAGGCAGTCACTGGATGCATTTATGGAAAAAATTGAAAGTGGTGATGAAAAAATTTTGCAGACATGGAATGAGTATCTGGATCATCTTGCTGTTTTGATATCAAATCTGCGGATGGCATATGATATGGATATCATACTAGGAGGTGATGTGGGAGGTGTATTGTCAGATTATATGATACCACTGGGAGAAAAAGTGATGGCATATAATGGCTTTGAGCATGATGTTTCATACTTAAAAAATTGTTCGTATAAGAAAGAAGCGTCGGCTGTTGGAGCTGCGAAATACTTTTTTACAAAACATATGGCAGAATTGTAAATTTTTTGAACGCAGATAAGCAGTACACCGCATCTGGTGCGCAGGGCATTAAGTGTAGGGGAAGGGGATGTTCACTCTGTTGGAGTTAAAAGCTCCCACTGACAGGTTGCAAAGCGAATGAGGATGTCCGCTTTATATGTGTGAAAAACAAGAAGTTGTGTAAAATTAGAAAAAGATATTATAGTAAAAAACGGAAAGAAAACAGTAACTACGGTTTCCTTTCCGTTTTTTTCGTGTTGATTGTGAAAAATACACAAAAAATGTATTTTAAAATTATGAAATATATAAAATTATGAAAAACATATTGACAAATCGTGTTTACAGGATAATAATGTAATTACTTTAATAAAACAATTTATAAAAGACCAAATAAAACAATATAAATAAGGAGGAAACAATTATGATAAAAAAGGAGAAAACAATTATGTTACAGCAGGTAATGACAAATCCAGGAGAAATTATTTTCAGAGAGGTTCCGGTTCCGGAGGTAAAGGAAAATCAGGTGTTGGTAAAGATTATGAATATTGGTGTTTGTGGATCAGATATTCATGTTTATCATGGAAAACATCCGTTTACAAAATATCCGGTAACACAGGGACATGAGGTTTCTGGTGAGATTACAGAACTTGGAAAAAATGTCACAGAGTTTCATGTGGGACAGAAGGTGACGATAGAGCCTCAGGTATATTGTGGACATTGCTATCCATGTCGTCATGGAAAGTATAATCTCTGTGAGGAATTAAAAGTAATGGGATTTCAGACGACAGGAACAGCATCTGAGTATTTTGCAGTGGATGCATCTAAAGTAACACCTATTCCAGAAGATATGTCCTATGAAGAAGGAGCTATGATCGAACCTCTTGCGGTGGCAGTTCATGGTGTAAAACAGATGGGCGATGTGGCTGGCATGAATATTGTAGTCCTTGGCGCAGGACCGATCGGAAATCTCGTGGCACAGGCAGCAAAAGGAATGGGGGCAGCGAAAGTGATGATCACAGATATCAGTGATCTTAGACTGGCAAAGGCAAAAGAATGTGGAATTGATGTGTGTGTGAATACCAAAAATAAAGACTTCGGTGAGGCAATGATCGAAGCATTTGGACCGGATAAGGCGGATGTGATCTACGACTGTGCCGGAAACAATATTACAATGGGACAGGCAATTAAATATGCAAGAAAAGGAAGCACGATCGTACTGGTGGCTGTTTTTGCAGGAATGGCAGAAGTAGATCTTGCAGTGGCAAATGACCACGAACTTGACATTAAGAGCACGATGATGTACCGCCATGATGATTACATAGATGGAATCAGACTGGTAAATGAGGGTAAAGTTCATTTGAAACCGCTCATCTCAAAGACATTTGCTTTTAAAGATTATCTGAAGGCATACCAGTATATTGATGATAACCGCGAGACAACGATGAAAGTAATTATCAACGTCAGTGAAAAGTAAGGAGTTCGTATGGAAAATAAATATGGAATTGTCGGAGTTGCCCATGTCGGGCTTCCGACAAACGATTTGCAGAAAACAGTTGAGTTTTATAAGAGTCTTGGATTTGAAGTAATTATGCAGTCTTATAATGAAAAAGCAGGGGAAAAAGTGGCATTTTTACAGATAAAAAATTACTGTATAGAAACTTTTGAAAATGGGCAGGCGGCAATGTCAGACGGTGCATACCAACATGTTGCACTTGATGTGGAAGACATTGAAAGTATGTATCAGAAAATCTGCAATGAAAAATACACAATTATTACAGACGGAATCGAAGAACTGCCATTTTGGGAAAATGGTGTGAAGTTTTTTATGATCAAGGGACCAAATGAGGAAAGAATAGAGTTCTGTCAGAAACTCTGATAAAAATAGGAGGGACATATGGGAAGCGAAAACAAAAATGGAAAAGTACCGCTGATCAGTAAGATTGCATATGGTTTTGGTGATGTCGGATGTAATTTCAGCTGGATGTTCGTCAGTAATTTTCTGATGATATTTTATACAGACGTGTTCGGAATCAGTATGGCGGCTGTGTCAGCACTTATGCTTTTTTCAAGATTTTGGGATGCGATCAATGATCCAATCGTCGGGGGACTTACGGATAAAACAAAATCGAGATGGGGACGGTACCGTCCATGGCTGTTAGTAGCGGCACCAATTACAGCGATTCTTCTTGTTATGACATTCTGGGCAAGACCTGACTGGCCGCAGAATGGAAAGATCATTTATATGGTAATTACATATTGTCTGCTGGTTTTGGGGTATACCTGTGTGAATATTCCATATGGAACCTTGTGTGGTGCTATGACACAGGATATTGATGAACGTGCAAAAATAAATACGTCCCGTTCGGTTGCAGCGATGATTGCAATTGGTGTGTTAAATATTATCACAGTTCCGCTGCTCAGCAAATTCGGCAGTCACAGTGCAAAGACAGGATATCTGACGGTGGCGGTCATATATGGATGTATTTTTACAGCCTGTCATTTCTTCTGCTTTGCGAAGACGAAAGAGGCAGTGATTACTCCGGAAAAAGAAAAAATTTCTGTAAAGATACAGTTGAAAGCAGTCATGCAGAACAGACCATATCTTCTTGCATTGGCAGGACAGATATTATTTGGATTTACATTATATGGTAGAAATGCAGATATTCTGTATTATTTTACATATGTGGAAGGGAATGCCTCCTACTACACAACTTATTCGATGTGCATCATTATTCCTTCTATCATCGGGGCAGCCTGTTTTCAACCATTATTCCGCAAGTTGAATAACAAAGGAAGAACAGCATCTCTCTTTGCTTTATTTACAGGAATTTCCATGTTGTCTATGTTTTTCTTCAATGCCAAAGAATCACCAGCTATTTTTTATGCATTATCTGGTCTCACACAGTTTTTCTTCTCTGGATTTAATACCGCAATCTATGCAATTATTCCAGACTGTGTGGAATATGGGGAGTGGAAAACCGGACTTAGAAATGACGGTTTTCAGTATGCATTTATTTCACTTGGAAATAAAATCGGAATGGCAGTTGGAACAGCACTTTTAGCAGGATTACTTGGAAAATATGGTTATATTGCAAATCAGACACAAAATGCAACTGTACTTTCAATTATGAAACATGCATTTACGACGATTCCGGGTGTACTGTGGATTGTGACTGCGGTTGTATTATTTTTCTACCGGTTAAATAAAAAACGTTATAACGAGATTGTAGAGGAACTGAAAAATGGAAGAAAAAGTTGATATCGTGGCATTGGGAGAGTTGCTTCCTATGATCCAAATTATCGCTCGTCTCTTTGGAAGAGCAAAGAGTATGCAGTGAAAAAAATGAGATCTGTCATAGAATTGGTAGATGTCATGAAGGTATCGGATGAAGAGAGTACTCTGTTGACAGAGGCGAAAAGTTATGAGCAGGCTGCAGATCAACTCCTTGCCATGGGACCAAAGCTGGTTGCCATTACATTGGGAGAATAGGGCGTTCTTATGGCAACAAAAAGCAGAAAAGAAATCATCAAAGCATTTCAGACACATGCGGTCGACACGACTGGGGCAGGTGCTTCATTCTGGGGAGGCGTATTATGCAGTATCCTTTCTATGAATAAGAATGTTGAAAAAATGGAATGGGAAGAGATCAAAAAGTGTGCTGTTTTGGGAAATGCAGTTGCTGGATTGTGTGTGCAAAAGAGAGGCGGAATCCCTGCGATTCCGACGAAAGAGGCAGCGCTTGAATTTATGCAGAAATAATGAATGTATATGAACAAACTCGGGGCTGTAAAAATCACGATTTATTAATCGTTAAAGCATCAGCCCCGTGTTTTTCTGTCGGAGTATTATTCCGCTTTTATCTCTCCATCATGCTGATGGACTCAATTCCGACACTTCCGCCGCGGACAACTTCGATATGCTTGAACTCTTCTTTGATAAGCTTGATGACCGCGTCATTTTTGGTTGCGGTCTGGACGAATTCCAGAAGGAGGCTGTCTTTTCCATAGTCGATGACACGTGCCTTGAAAGTCTCAGCAATCTGGAAAAGTTCTACTTTATCTTCCGGGGAGCAGCCCTTTACCTTGATGTAAAGGATCTCCTTCATTCGAACGAACACGTCTGTAAAATCAATAACCTTGATCACCTCGATCATACGGTTCAGCTGTTTTTTGATCTGCTCAAAAGTCTCATCATCGCTGACTGTGGCGATGGTCATTCTGGAAACTGTGGGGTCCTCGGTGGTTCCAACAGTAAGACTGTCCAGGTTATAGGACTTTCCGGAGAAAAGACCGGAAATCTTGGAAAGAACACCGACCTGGTTTTCAACGTAGAGAGAGATCCATCTTTTTTTCATTCCTTTATCCATCATTCATTCCTCCTAACAATCCATGATCAGATCAGCCAGGGTGCCGCCCGGCTTGACCATCGGGTAAACCATTTCCTCCGGATCAATGATAAATTCGATGATCGTAGGAGTTTTTGTATTCTTTTTAGCCTCTTCGAAAGCAGCCGCGATCTGATCCTTCTCAGTTACGCGGATACCCTTTGCCCCATAGCTCTCTGCGAGACGGATGAAATCCGGTGTGTATTCCGGATATTCCTGACCGTCTGTGCGGCGGGAGAGTGCACCGGCCTTCAGATTTGTCATGGCGTAACGTTTTCCGTAGAAAAGCTTCTGCCACTGGCGGACCATTCCGAGATATTCATTATTAAAGATACAGCAGATGATCGGAAGCTCCTCCAGAACTGCGGTAGCCAGCTCCTGAATGTTCATCTGCATGCCGCCGTCACCGGAAACGGAGATGACCGGTGTATCCGGATTACCAATCTTGGCACCGATAGCACCTGGAAGGCCATAACCCATGGTTCCAAGTCCACCTGACATGATCAGCTGACGGTTCTCGGTGATGTCTGCATACTGGCTCACCAGCATCTGATGCTGACCTACATCGGTAACAAGAATGGCCTTGTCAAACTGGCGGTTGATCTCGCCGATGATATCCAGCGGTCCCATAATACCACGGTCTTTCATGGTAAGAGGATGCTCTTCCTTCCATTCCTGGATCTGCTTCAGCCATTTGCCGGTATTACAGTCCTGTACATATTCATTCATTTTTGTTATTGCCTCTTTTGCATCGGCAACGATGGGGATGTCTACATGGATATTTCTGGAAATGGAAGCGGTGTCAATATCAATGTGGACGATCTGTGCATGTGGGGCAAATTCATGGAGCTTGCCTGTGATACGGTCGTTAAAACGGGTTCCAATGGAAAACAGAAGATCGCATTCATTCACTGCCATATTTGCGGCATAAGCGCCGTGCATACCGAGATTTCCGATAAACAGAGGGTTCTTTGTGGAAATGGCGCCACGTCCCATGACGGTTGTGACAACCGGGATCTGAGTTTTCTCAACAACCTGGGTAAAAATCTCCTGCGCGCGGGAAATGATCACACCGCCGCCAGCAAGAAACAGAGGTTTTTTGGCCTTCTGCAGCATTTTGAGGGCACGCTTAAGCTGTCCGATATGCACGCTGGTGTTAGGCTTGTAGCCACGGATATTGACGGTCTTCGGATACTCAGCACTTCCCAGCTCGGCCATTACATCCTTTGGAAGGTCGATGAGAACCGGGCCTGGGCGTCCGGTGCGTGCGATATAGAAGGCTTCCTTGATGATACGTCCAAGATCCTCACGGTTGCGGACGGTAACACCGTATTTTGTGATGCTTCTGGTGATCCCGACAATATCAACCTCCTGGAACGCATCGTTTCCGATGAGGTGACGGGCAACCTGTCCGGTAAAGCATACAAGCGGAACACTGTCATAGTTGGCAGTTGCAAGACCTGTAACAAGGTTGGTAGCTCCGGGACCGCTGGTAACGAGACATACGCCAACCTTTCCGGTAGTTCTGGCATAGGCATCTGCTTCGTGTACAAGGGCCTGCTCGTGACGTGGCAGGATGATGTCAATGCCGCTCTGTTTATATAATTCATCGCTGATATCGATGGTGCAGGCACCAGGATAGCCGAACAGAACATCAACGCCTTCTTCTTTTAAGGCTTTTACAAGCAATTTGTTTCCGGAAATCTGTTTCATGAATTGGTTCCCTCCTTTGATGATGTGAAAAGTTAAGCAGATAAGGGCTGTCGCGAGAAATTTTTCCAATAAAAAAGTCCCGGCATATCGGATAAAATATGCTCAGGACGGATGATTCCGCGGTACCACCTGTTTTCAGAGGTAAAACTCTGCTCTCTGCCAGTACAAAATTATACTGCCTCCCTGTAACGTGGGAATGACGATGAAGCCTACTGCATGAAGATCCATGGTTCAGTCCACTGCTCGAGGGCTACTTCCACAGTTCAGTCACGAAGATTCTCACCGGCCATCTTCTCTCTGTGCATCCGGAGACTGTGTACTACTCCCTGTCATTGCATTTAGTAAATATGGATAAAAATTTTCTATCATTATAATATAAAATATCGGAACTGTCAATTAGAAATCCTGATGGCTCAATGGGTGAGCCGGGGATTACGATAACAGTTCCGATATGGATGATATTAAGTATTAAATATTTTTTCGGTACATTAGCTGTTTCTTGTTACGGAGCTGGAGCCTGCTTACTCAGGATTCGGTATTATCCAGTGTTTCAGGATCTTTTTCCGGAAGGTAGACATGCACTTTCTCGATACGGTTTTTATCCAGCTTTTCTACGATCAGACGGATTCCGTCCTCTGTGATCACTTCGTCACCGGCAACAGGCAGACGATCCAGATGTTCGATGATAAATCCACCCAGGGAATCATAATCCTCGGAATCCAGTTCCGTATCCAGATGATCATTTACGTCATCCAGATGCATGGAACCTTCGATGATATATTCCCGGTCGGAAATCTTCTGGACAAGCTCGTCCTCCTTCTCATCGTATTCGTCATGGATCTCACCCACGATCTCCTCCAGGATATCCTCCAGTGTGATCAGTCCGGCCATATCACCGTATTCATCCAGTACAATGGCAATGTTGAAGGTGGAGTCCTTCATTTCCACAAGAAGATCGGAAATGCTTTTTGTTTCGTAAGTGAAATGCGGCTTTCGGAGGAAATGATCGATAACAAATTCCTCATTTTTGTCGTAAAGAAGAAGATCCTTCATGTTGATGATTCCCACAATGTTGTTCTGGCTGTCCTTATAAACCGGCAGACGTGTGAACTTATCCTCGCGGAAAATATCGATCAGTTCATCATAGGTGGATTCCACATCCGCAAAGGTAACATGTACTCTTGGAACCATGATATCCTTGGCTGTGGCATCTCCAAGATCAAACACATTGTAGATCATTTCTTTTTCGTCGGATTCAATGACACCGTCCTCATGGCTGACGTCCACGATAGTACGAAGCTCCTCCTCGGTCATGGCCTTGCTGGCTGCATCCGGATCCACACGCATCAGGCGCATCACACCTCTTGAAAAGAGATTGATGATGAAGATCACCGGTGTCATGATGGTCATAAGAAATTTAAAGACCGGGATATAGCGGAGGGTGATCTTTTCAGAGTTAATGGTTGCGTAGTTCTTGGGGGTGATCTCACCGAAGATCAGGATCAGAACCGTCAGAATCACCGTCACGATGCTGACCATATAGCCGCCAAAGCTGTATGCAAGTGTGGTTGCAAGGGAAGAAGCTGAAATGTTCACAATGTTGTTTCCGATGAGAATCGCACTGAGAAGCTTGGGCGTCTGGTTCTCCAGGATATCGAGAGCCATGGCTGCACGCTTGTTTCCCTCGTCTGCAAGAGAGCGGAGACGGATCTTGTTTACCGACATCAGCGCGGTTTCGTTAGATGAGAAAAAGGCTGACAATGCCAGCAGAATAAGTAATATGATTATCTGGTAAGTGTCGCTGGGGTCCACTTTCAATATTCACTCCTTTAAAAATAAGATTATTTGGTTAAAAATATACAGATACTCCCACATTATATACGTTTTACTGGATTTTGGCAAGAGCCGGACCGGTACAGCGCATATAGATATTTGGAGATGATTATTTTGGAGGATATTTCTCTGATACAGAGATCAGGGATATCCCTTCAAAATATATCGGCTCTGTCATTGATCTGGAAGCTCTTACAAAAATATCCAGGCAGCTGGATGTCTCCATGGGAGATATGATGGGAATGATGTATGGATTTTCCGTGATCATTTTCCTGGTGGTGATCTATCTGCTTTCCAAGGTCATCATCGAAAAAAATGCCCAGTCGATTTCTATGACCAAGATCCTGGGCTATACAAATGGTGAGATCAGCCGTTTGTATATACTTTCCACATCACTTGTGGTGGTGTTCTGCCTGCTGTTAAGCCTTCCGGTTGAACGGCAGATCATGGAAGTGCTGTTCCGCGAGATGATGCTTTCCAGTATTTCGGGATGGATCACCATGTGGGTGGATCCCATGATCTATGTGAAAATGACAGCGATCGGAATCGTAGCCTATGCAGTGGTAGCAGTGCTGGAATTCCGGAGAATCCGTCAAGTGCCCATGGATGAAGCACTGAAAAATGTGGAATAATATGTGACATCTGTATATATATCCGGAAAAATAATTCAGGATATCCGGAAATTTTACAGAATATGCAACAGGATCAGGAGTATGTGTGGTTTAACTGAATGCGGATGCTTTTATCCGCTTGAACAGTTGTCTGTGAATAACCACATATACTCCTTAAATATTCATAAATTTTCCGGAATACTGGAAATATTACTACAAACTTGTTATAATAATCCCATACTTCCCGTTGGAGGGAATAATTCAAACAGGAAATCAGGTGAGGAACATGGCAGGCAGAAAGAAGGATCCGCTGTATAAAAGCTTCGGATATGCGTTTCAGGGGATTTTTACCTGCATCCGCAAGGAAAGAAATATGAAGATCCACTGTATGGTGGCAGCGCTTGTGGTGATCGCAGGACTGATCCTTGGGATTTCCGTGACAGAGTGGTGCATCTGCCTGGGGCTGTTCGGAATGGTGATGGCGCTGGAACTGGTGAATACGGCAGTGGAAGCTGTTGTGGATCTGGTTACGGAGGAACGTCACCCACTGGCAAAGATCGCCAAGGACACAGCGGCCGGAGCAGTACTGATCGCAGCGATCATGGCAGCGATCGTCGGACTGATCATTTTTGTTCCCAAGGGACTTGTTTTTCTGGGAATATGACAGGAACAGGAAATTTTGTTTCATGACAGGGGCTGGTGTCGGACTGCAGAGTGATAGTCGGGCAGCTGCCGGTTTCAGGAAAGGAGAAAATATTATGGAATTAGGTGAAGGACTGAAGAAAATTTTATTGGTGGGTATTGGTACAGCAGCAGTGACAGCAGAGAAATCTAAGGAGATTCTGGATGAGCTGGTAAAAAAAGGTGAGCTCACCGTTGAGCAGGGCAAGGTTCTCAATCAGGAACTGAAGCACAATATCAAGTCAACTGTTAAGACAGCAGCAGATTCCGTGAAAGAATCCGCAGCCAGAAAGAACGAGCAGGAGGAGCTTAAGGCGACGATCTCCAAGCTCACACCGGAGCAGCTTGCAGCTGTGAAGGCACAGATCGAGAGCATGCAGGCTGAGGCAGCTGCAAAAGAGGAAGAAGTACCTGTAGCAGAGCCTGTTGAGGATGCAGCCACAGAGACTGTTGAAGAAGAGAAAACAGAAGCAGCCGGCGGGAGTGAGGAAGCTCCGGAGGCAGAATAAAAAGAGACTTCTGAGAAAACAGCAGAACTCATGGAAGAAGCCGGACAGAACAAGACGGTGGAACAGAAACAAAAAGGCAGTTTAAGCACAAAGAGGAAGTATGAAAGCTGTCGGAGAATTAATAACGTAAACGGAGAATTTTATGGCCAGAGAAGAACAGGAGAAAAAAGAAAAAAGCGGATATGGAGAACGGCTGAGAGAGATCACAGCCGTTCTGAAAAAGCATGCCATTACCCGGGGTGTTTCTCCTGAGAAGCTCCGGCTCATACTGGAAGACCTGGGCCCAACTTATATCAAGTTGGGTCAGATTATGTCCCTGCGTTCCGATATTCTTCCCAAGAGATACTGTGATGAGCTGATGAAACTCTGCTCGGATGTACCACCCATGCCATTTTCCCAGGTCATCGAGGTTCTGGAGGAATCCATGGGGTGTCCGTGGCAGGAAGAATTTCAGCATATTGAGCAGAAACCGCTGGGTGCTGCTTCAATTGCCCAGGTTCACCGCGCTACGCTGAAAACCGGAGAAGAAGTTGTGATCAAGGTTCAGCGTAAGGGAATCTATGAAACCATGGCAAGGGATATCGGCCTGATGCATAAGGCTGTGCGTCTGATGCCGCCGGTAAGCATCAAGGGTATGGTGGACTTGAACATGGTTTTAAGCGAGCTGTGGACAGTGACCCAGGAGGAGATGAATTTCCTGACGGAAGCTGCAAATATGGCGGAATTTGCAAAAAAGAACAAAGATGTGGCTTTTGTGAAAGTGCCGATCCTCTACCGTGAGTACATTTCGCCGCATATTCTTGTGATGGAATATATTGACGGTTTTGCGGTCAATGACAAGGCTGCGCTTCTGGTCAATGGTTATGATCTTAATGAGGTCGGAACGAAATATGTGGATAATTTCATCAAACAGGTGATGGAGGATGGCTTTTTCCATGCGGATCCCCATCCGGGAAACGTGCGGATCCAGGATGGAAAGATTGTCTGGATCGATATGGGAATGATGGGGCGGCTTACAGAGCACGATCGTCAGCTGATCGCAGAAGCTATTGAAGGGGTTGCCATGAACAACATCGGCAAGATCCAGGATGCGGTCCTGGCTCTTGGGGAGTTTAAAGGCAAACCGGATTCCAGCAAGCTTTATGAGGATATCCGCGGACTTATGGAGAAATATGGTACTGCGGATATGGGGAACATTGATGTGGCAGAGGTGATGGTGGACCTGATGGAGGTCATGAAGGAGAATAAGATCATGATGCCTCACGGATTGACTATGCTTGCAAGAGGACTGACCCATGTGGAGGGGGTTCTGGCTGAGATCTGTCCGGACATCAATATGACACAGATTGCTGCGGCAAGGCTCAAGGAGCAGTTTTTGAGCAATGGGAACTGGAAGCGTGAGATCAAAAAAGAAGGAAAAAATCTTGCCTGGTCGCTGAAACGTGCAGTGGATATTCCTTCTCTGGCGGCGGATTTCCTTCAGGGCTGTATGAAGGGGCAGACAAAGATCAATCTGGATCTTCATGCCTCGGATGATCTGGCGTGGCTTTTGCGGCGGCTGGTGCGGAATATTGTGATGGGGCTGTGGGTGATGGCACTTCTGATCAGTTCCAGTATTATCTGTACTACGGATATGAAACCAAAGCTGTGGGGGATTCCGGCGTTGGGCGCCTTTGGCTATGTGTTTGCTTTTATTATTGTTTTGTATGTGTTTATCAAGCATTTCTTTTCCGGAAAATAAAAGACGGAGATCATTTGCAGAGTCTGCGGGATGGTTTCCGTCTTTTTTTGCTGTTATGGAATTGTTTCGGTCTGCTGTTATAACTGCGATTAGGAGCTATCATCTTCCGACCGGCTGGTAAAGGACGGAGTGCGGGTGTCTGGTCAGGTGTAGATGGTTCCGCTGTAGGCTTTGCGGAATTCCTTTGGGGTGTAGCCGGTTCCCTGGCGGAAGTAGTTGCAGAAGGAGGGAGCGTCCCGGAAGCCGCAGGAGAGAGCAGCTTCTGTGATGGTGCAGGAGGAGGAGCAGAGAAGCTGGGTTGCCATCTGGAGTCGGTGTTTTAGGAGATATTGTTTTGGGGAGGTGTTTTCATGTTCCATGAAGATCCGGTAAAGATAGGAACGGTCGATTCCTACGTAGTGTGCTACGTCTGAGATCTGGATGGGGTAGGCATAGTTGTTTCTGATGTATTCGGAGGCTTTCTGAAAGTACAGGTTTGAGATGTCGGTCCTGCTTTCGGAGGGCTTTTTTTGCATGTCGGATAATATCAGGAGGAGGTTTCCTGTGGAGGCAAGGTCGTTTCCGTTGTTTTCGGAAAAGGTGTCAAGTAGGCTTTGCATGTGGGTGAGGAGGCTGTTTTGCCGGGAGGGTGTTTCCGGGGTGAAGATGGGGGTGTCGGAAAATACGGTTTGCTTCAGGATTTCTTTGCAGGCGGAGCCGTCAAAGCCTGCCCAGGCATAGCTCCAGGGGTCGGAGGTGTCGGCGCGGTAGTAGATGGAGTCCATGGGGCGGATGAGAAAGGCGTCGCCTGTTTTCAGATGATAGGTGTGGCCGCTGCACTGGTAGATGCCTTTGCCGTGGAAGATCACGTGGAGAAGGTAGTGTGGGCGCATGGCCGGGCCGAAGGAGTGGTTCGGGCCGCAGTCTTCCTGGCCGCAGAAGTAGACGGAGAGGGTGTGCTGGGTTTGGGTTTCTTTGGAATCGTTTTTCATTTGGGTGGGCCTCCTGTTTTTGGGTTATTCAACAAAAACGCAATTTTGGGTCACAAAATGGGATGGAATGTTGTATGAGGTGATTATACAATATTGGGTGTGGGAAGGGCAAGGATGGATATGGATATACGGACGCCCGTGAGGTGTGTGCTGCCTGTCGGCGGGGCTTCGTCGGGGGCTGACTTCTAAGCCGCTGAAAATCTGCTAAAAGCGCTTTAAAAATTCTCGAACTCGCGTCTGAAGCCGCTCAGACAGCGAGAATTTTTGAAGCAACGCAGATTTCCACCGGCTAAGAATCAGCACCCCTCCTGCAGAGTCCGCCGACAGGCAGCACACACCTCACGGGCTGGTATTTCAGGGCGGAAGGGATAGAGTGGCGGTGGTGGGTGGGATTACAGGCGAGACGGGAAGCGGCTGGAGAAAATGTGGTTGACGGAGCGGGATGAATACATCGGTGTAGCGTAGCATTATCAATACCGTAGAATACATCGCCGTGCCAATACATTAACACATTTCCACAGCGTACGACAATATAGCGTGCCCGGAAAGGGGGAGTGCGAGGGGGAAAAGCGGGCCAATGCCATTTAGATAGAACATTTTGTAGATGATTCTTTATGTTACATTCTGTAA
>NZ_JANGAA010000075.1:0-226 GCF_024461705.1 Blautia sp. DFI.9.10 | reverse complement strand
CTGCATGCCACCTACCGACCAACTTTCATGTTCTGTTTCGACCTACCTCTTGTAAATGACAAATCACCTTTTTCATCGTATGCACCTTATTCTCCACATCACAATGCACTATTGCTTTTGCTTTTTCACCTCTCATATCCTATTGCTATTAGATGAAATATAATAAAAATTGTCCTCCACCCATAACACCTCTCACTCCCACCTACTGAACATGTCTGGACCCTGC
>NZ_JANGAA010000074.1:0-227 GCF_024461705.1 Blautia sp. DFI.9.10 | reverse complement strand
CGTGCAGGCGGTTCAACGGCCATGCGTATCGTGGATCTGATCAGTCCTATCGGAAAGGGCCAGCGACGATTGATCGTATCTCCGCCAAAGGCATGTAAGACAACCCTTCTGAAAGACGTTGCCAAGTCTATCCTCAGGAATAACAGGGATATGCATCTGATCATTCTTCTGATCGATGAGCGTCCTGAGGAGGTTACCGAGATCAGAGAGGCGATCCAGGGACCGAA
>NZ_JANGAA010000073.1:0-232 GCF_024461705.1 Blautia sp. DFI.9.10 | reverse complement strand
GCAGGATGTAACAGAAATGGGGCGGAACAAGCTTGCTTGTGGAGAACCATTTATGATGCAGACTGAACATTTGCGAAGCAAATGACATCGAACGACGGAGTCGTGAGATGACTCCCGCTGGAGTAGCCTAAAGAACAGGCGATGCAGCTTTAGCTGCGAGCCCGTGAAAAAAGGCGAATCGGTACGCAGGTTAAAATTGATTCAAAAAAGATTAACGATCATCAACAGAACA
>NZ_JANGAA010000072.1:0-232 GCF_024461705.1 Blautia sp. DFI.9.10 | reverse complement strand
GTCTCCCGCAGCCCAAGTAGTAATCACCCCTCCTCCGCAGCAGCCCGGCCCGATGTCACCTTCCTCTGGCTGACGATTCCAACCGACAGGAAAAAACATGCGGGGGGATGGAAGCGGACTGGGCGTCCTGTCCTGAAATGTCAGACTGGTACAGAATATTCCTATAAGTATCGAAGAATACAGAAACGGGATCGGCACAGCGTATCACCATAAATATCGAAGAATACAGGGA
>NZ_JANGAA010000071.1:0-234 GCF_024461705.1 Blautia sp. DFI.9.10 | reverse complement strand
CGTATGTAACATACGACAACAATTTCATCGAGTCCGACTGGTGGGCGCTGAAAGAGATCTGGGAAAAAGGACTTCTTTATAAAGGCTTTAAGATCGTACCTTATTGCCCACGCTGCGGAACTCCTCTTTCCGCACAGGAGGTTTCTCAGGCCTACAAGAATGTTAAAGAGCGCTCTGCGATCGAACGTTTCAAGGTTGTTCGTGAGGACGCATACTTCTTGGCATGGACAACAA
>NZ_JANGAA010000070.1:0-241 GCF_024461705.1 Blautia sp. DFI.9.10 | reverse complement strand
ACAGAATCAACACAGCCACTGCCGCAATATTTAACAGCATTCCCAATACCGGTGAAAACTGATTTGCTAAATCCGGACATACAGTCATAATTACAAAGAACAAAGCCAAAAGCATCGTAGATTCTCCGGTGTGGATCCCCAGATCCGCAATTCTAAACACAATGAGACATAATAAGACTACTAAACCTACAATGCTGTTCTCAATTCCAAATAGGATGCTGAAAATACTAACAAAGAAAAA
>NZ_JANGAA010000008.1:0-125847 GCF_024461705.1 Blautia sp. DFI.9.10 | reverse complement strand
TTCCTTGTTTTGGTTCAAGGTTACGAACGAGCACCGCGAGTTTCGCAATTACCTATTTTATATTACACAACTTTATACCAGATCATGACCTTACAGCTGCTCTGGTTAATTGAAATTTCTTCTGCAGGATATTCAACATATGTCAGTTTCCGCAGAAGTGCTCTGTCAAGCACGCTTTAGTTTGTCCAAACTAACATATCGTCATTTTATCAATGCTTAAATTATTTGTCTATACATATCTGGCAAAAAAGCCTCGCGGTTATTGTTGTTTTTTTCTCAACTAAAAATTGTTTTCAAAATATTTATATTATTATCTGATATTTCAAATAAAAAAAGTATATATTCCAAGACATCATTTCAGGAAATGCAACAGCCATTGCCATTTCCTCCGGCATTCTCAGATCATATACTTTTTTATATTTCTATATTTTTGCTTTCTTTTATGCCCAGCGGCTCTTCTGTTCTTCGCAGATGCTGTTCCACTGGCAGTTTCCACAGATTTCCTTACGTTTATCCGTCGCAAGGATTTTTTCCTGGACTTTTTTTGTAAATTCGCTGAAGTGCAATGTCTGTCCGGCCTTCAGTCCACATTTTTCCAGCACGGCATTGTCATACTCTGCCACTTTATCTCCGGCTTCGCAATGTCCGCCCAGATTATTCGGACAGGCAGAGCAGATCTCATCCGTATCCACATGAAGCCTTATTTTCTTTCCCTCCAGAAAAATCTTCAGCATCTCGGCCATATGTGCAGTAAAACCGTTACTGTAGCCTTCCCCCTTAAAATACGCCAGGCACATACCATGATGAGGGCGCAGAGGAATGACTATTTCCTCTGTGCCCTCATCAGAAGCATATGCCGTAGCACTGCTTTTATCTTGCATATTTACGTACCTTTCCTGATAAAACATAAGCCAGTGCGATCTTGATAAGATCCGGAATGATAAACGGGAACACACACCAGCCAAGAACTGCCATAAGGCCTACCGGACCTGTGCTTCTTGTGTAGGCAAACATAAACCATGCGGTTCCAAAGGCATAGCATACGATCAGTCCAACGATCATGGAAATGATCTGAACAACCGGCTTTCTGCCAAAAACGTGCTCAATTGCCCACATAACAAGTGCGGAAAAGATAAATCCAATGATATATCCACCTGCATTTCCGAGAAGAGCTCCAATGCCTCCGGAAAATCCTGCAAAAACCGGAACTCCTACTGCTCCAAGAAGAACGTAAACCAGAACTGCCAGAGTTCCTCTTTTTCCTCCAAGCACACCAACTGCCATAAATACTCCAAATGTCTGCAGAGTAAACGGTACCTGTGCCGGAATGGAAATCCATGAGCAAACTGCCATCACTACTGCAAAAACTGCAATGTAAACAAGATCATACGTCTTGCTTCTGCCTGCTGCCACTGTTGTCATAATAATCTGTATCCTTTCTTTCCTTTTCTGCTTTTCCTGTCGGAAGATCATTCCTGTCCTTTATAAATGATATCCGCTCTTTCGCTGTTAACAATTTAACACAGCAGGATTTGAATGTCAACTTAATTTTATTTTTTAAGTTTACATTTTACAATGCCGTTTACTACTATGTAAACCTGCCATTTACAAATGATATTGTCAATTTTCACTTTCAAATTCCCCTCTCTGATGCTATACTGAAACCAATGAGTTTTCAGCAAAAAGGGGGATTTTTCCACATGGATATACACGATATTCATAACATCAGCACCAACTGCACACGTACTGAATTTGTAGGGACCGCAGTCCTTGACACAATCGGACTCGTGATCTCCGGAGTTGATGATTCTCTGCTTAAAAAGATGAACGTAGGTACCCAATACCACTGTCTGGGGCTTTTCAGTTCCCGAACAGGCGCTGCCGGCCAGATCACAGCTATTGACGATGCAGTAAAAGCCACAAATACAGAAGTCCTTTCCATTGAACTTCCAAGAGACACCAAGGGCTGGGGTGGTCACGGAAACTATATCGTCCTTGGCGGAAATGATGTATCCGACGTGCGTCACGCCATTTCTCTGGCTCTGGAACTGACTAACAAATATGCAGGTGAGGTCTACATCAGCGAATCCGGCCACCTGGAGTTTGCTTTTTCCGCAAGTGCAGGTCCTGCTATCCATAAAGCCTTCGGCACACCTCTGGGTGAAGCATTTGGTTTCATGGCAGGTTCTCCGGCTGCTATCGGTCTTGTGATGGCAGATAATGCCGTGAAATCCGCAGCAGTATCCATTACACAATATATGACTCCGAATATCGGTACCAGTCATTCCAATGAAGTGATCATCGCCATCTCCGGTGATGCCAGTGCTGTAAAAGCTGCTGTACTGGAAGGCCGTCAGACAGGCCTTGAGCTTCTCATCGGTATGGGAACCTATCCGGAGATCCCGGGTACGCCGTATCTGTAAAATCTCCGGATTGCAGGAAATTTGTGAATTTCCACACACTACACTTCACGAAACACATATCTGCGTCATGCATACAAAAGCAGCGCTGCAAGGATCAGCATACGATCCTGCAGCGCTGTATTTCTCTTAAATATTCTCCTCTGGATTTTCCCGGATCAGCCCACCTGATATACATCTGCAGACTGAAGTCCGAAGCTTAATGCCTCAGAATGGCTTCCACAATAGATATCCACATGTCCGTAAGGAGTTCCCAGATCCTCTACCGTATAAACAGTGCCGTTGATCAGAAGCTTGGTCCCAAACGGAACACCTGCCATAGCAACGGTACGTCCTGCTGTCGGAACTGTTCCGCTGGCTGTAAGATTGCCGGCTGTACCGCAGCACTGTGCACAGTTGCAGTATGCGGTCAGTGTAAAGTTTCCAAGATATGTTCCCTGACTGGAAGAACCGGAATCGGACGTATCCGCAGAGGCATCTTCCGTCTCCTCGGAAGCTGTCTCATCATTGGAAACCTCCTCAGAAACCTCCTCCTGGGAGCTGTCCTCGGAAACATCTTCGGAACTTCCGGACTGTACATCATCCGCTTCCTCTTCCTCCTCTACAACAATGTCTGTACTTGTAGAGCTACTGGAAGACTCGGTTGTATCCTCCTCCGGATCATAGCCATAATCATCGTCAGAATCAGCCTCTTCACTGTCCTCGTTATCCTGATCGGCTTCTTCCTGGGCTGCCGCTTCTGCTGCCTGTCTCTCAGCCTCTGCTGCCGCTTCAGCCTTAGCTTTCTCTTCTGCAGCCTTCTCCGCCTCTGCCTGCTGTACCAGAGCGGTAATACTGCTGTCTGCATTACTGATATCTGCCATCAGCTGCTGAGCCTCTTCCTGGCTGGCGCTGATCTGGTTTACATAAGAGTTAATATCATCGCTTGTGCTGGAAGCCATGGACTGCACTTCCTGTTGTTTGGCTGCACGCTCCGTCATCAGATCATCAATCTCTGCGGACTCCGTCTCAACCTTTTTCTCATTCTCCTGGATATTCTTCTGAAGACTCACATATTTATCCAGCATGTCTCTGTCGTATGTAGAAATCTGTATCGCATTCTCCGCGCGATTGAGAAATTCTGCAAGGCTTTCGGAAGAAAGCAGTGTCTCCAGTGCGGAAGTTCCGGCATTTTCATACATATATGCGATTCGAAGCTTCATGGATTCATACTGATCTGCAGAAGCTTTCTTTGCTTTTTTCAGTTCTTTTTTTACTTTATTTAATTCATCTTCCTTCTCAGCAGCCTGGATACTAAGCTCAGAAATGCTGTTGGTAAGATCCTCATACTGTGCGTTTAAATCAGCCAGATAGCTCTCCAGCTCCTGCTTCTTGCTCTCCAGTGTGCCGATGCTGCTCTGTACCTGCGCAAGACCCTCCTCAGCGGCCTGTTTCTCCGCCTGTGCCTCTGCGATCGCAGCGTCTGTACCTGATGCATATACGGTGCTTCCCATGGAAAGGGTCAGCATACCTGTAAGCAGTAATGTGAAAACTTTTCTATTCTTCATATAAACACCTTTCGTCCTTTCATGGATTCTAGTATAACACATTTTTCATAAAAAGCAATAATTTTATTTTATTTTTGTAACAAATACGTAATAATTTAAATTTTTATGAACTGAAAAGCGTTTTTTGTTTTCCGGAGCACAAAAAAACTGCCCTCTCACAGATTTCTCTGCAAAACGGCAGTTTTTAATTTTTATTCTATGCTGTTTCAATCCAAAGATCATCAGCTACGAGAATACTTCTCTGATGTAATCCCCCCTGAAGCTGCTTCTCTTACTCCGCAGCCTCCATAAGAACCTCATTCTCAGCTTCCTCAGCCATTACTTCCTGATACTTGTCCAGGATGATCGTCTGGATCTGCTCTCTTGTTGCTGAATTGATCGGATGTGCGATGTCACGATATTCACCGTCGCTTGCCTTACGGCTTGGCATTGCGATGAACAGCCCCTTCTCGCCTTCGATCACCTTGATGTCATGTACCACAAACTCATCATCTATTGTGACAGACACAACGGCCTTCATTTTCCCTTCTTTTGCTACCTTCCTCACACGTACATCTGTAATATTCATTGCTACTTGCCCCTTTCATTTCGCTAACCGTATCTGCGGAAAACTGATCTTCCGCATTTATAATACGTAGCGTTCGTTTTTCTCTACGACGATCTTCACTTCTCCTTCTTCGCCGCAGTAATATGAATTCGCCCGGATGGTATCCCGGCTCTCAACAATGCAATTCTCAATATGTGTATTATCTCCAAGATATACGTCATTAAGGATCACAGAGTTTTTGATCACACAGTTATTTCCTACAAATACATCACGGAACAGAACAGAATTCTCCACGGTTCCGTTGATGATACATCCGCTGGACACCAGACTGTTCTTCACAGTTGCACCCGGATTGTACTTAGCAGGAGGTACATCTGCGATCTTGGTTTTGATCGCCGGCTCCTGTTTGAAGAAATAGTTCCGGATCTCCGTTTTCAGGAAATCCATATTTGTCTGATAATAAGCCTCTGCAGTAGAGATATTATTCCAGTAGTTATCGATCTTATATCCGTAAATCCTCTTCAGATTTTTGTAACGGATAAGAATATCATTTACAAAATCATGCCTTCCCTCCTGGGCAGCACGCTCGATCAGTTCGATCAGCTGCCTTCTTCGGATAACATAGATACCAGTAGATACCGTATTATAGGAGGAAACGATCGGTTTCTCCTCAAATTCCTCGATCCGACAGTCCTCATTCATGCGAAGAACACCAAATCTCTCAACCTGGCTCTGATCCTTGCATGTAGTACATACAACGGTAACATCTGCCCGCTTTGCGATATGATACTCCAGGACTTTATTGTAATCCAGCTTGTAGATTCCATCGCCGGAAGCGATCACCGCATAGGGTTCATGACTGTTCTTTAAAAAGCTCAGATTCTGATAGATCGCATCTGCAGTACCCTGATACCATAAGCTGTTATCTCTGGTAATGGTTGGAGTAAAGACATAAAGTCCTCCCTGTTTTCTTCCGAAATCCCACCATTTGGATGAACTTAAATGCTCATTAAGGGAACGGGCATTATACTGTGTCAGCACAGCAACCTTCTGGATATGTGAATTTGCCATGTTGCTGAGGGCAAAGTCGATCGCGCGGTAACTTCCTGCAATAGGCATTGCCGCGATTGCTCTTTTGTTTGATAATTCTCTCATGCGGTTATTATTACCGCCTGCCAAAATAATACCTATCGCTCTCATTCTTTCCCACCGTCCTTTGCTGCAATTACCTGGCCGGCTGCCAGTTCTCCGTCAGGGTAGTCTTCTTTTGTTGTAACACCGGCGATAGCGGTATTCTTACCGATTTTGACACTGTCCGGAATCACGCTGTTTTCGCCGATAGCCACAAGTCCAAAGGAATATACAGCCGGTTTCAGAACATTCGGTGCCTCCTCGCCGCATCCGATCACAACATTATTTCCGATGACAACATCTTCTGCCACGATGGCTTTATCCATAACAACGTTCTCACCAACTGCTGTATTCTTCATGATAATAGAATCACGGATCACACTGCCCTTGCCGATGATAACATTCGGACCGATCACTGAATTATGTACTTCACCATAGATTTCTGTTCCCTCACCGATGATACACTTGTCCACAACTGCATCTGCGGAAATATACTGTGGCGGGATCACATCTCCCTTGGTGTAGATCCTCCAGAATTCCTCATAAAGATTAAACTCCGGAATGATATCGATCAGCTCCATATTTGCTTCCCAGTAAGAACCAAGAGTTCCTACATCTTTCCAGTAGCCGTTGTACTCATAAGCAAAAAGGCGCTGCCCCTTCTCTTTACAGTACGGAAGGATATGTTTACCGAAGTCACAGCCATTCTGATCCTTCAGGGCGATCAGTGCTTCCTTCAGAACCGGCCATGAGAAAATATAGATACCCATGGATGCAAGATTGCTGCTTGGATGCTCCGGCTTCTCCTCAAACTCAGTAATACGGCTGCTCTCATCAGTAACCATAATACCAAAACGGCTGGCTTCCTCAATGGGAACCGGCATACACGCGATCGTAATATCTGCCTTGTTCGCCTTGTGGAAATCCAGCATCACTTCGTAATCCATCTTATAGATATGGTCACCGGAAAGGATCAGTACATAATCCGGGTTATACTGCTCCATATAAGCCAGATTCTGATAGATCGCATTGGCAGTTCCTGTGTACCATTCACTGCTTGTGCTCTTCTCATACGGAGGAAGGACTGTGACACCGCCTTCATTGCGGTCAAGATCCCACGGAATACCGATACCGATATGTGTATTCAGGCGGAGAGGCTGGTACTGTGTCAGCACACCCACCGTGTCAATTCCCGAGTTAATACAATTGCTCAGTGGAAAATCGATGATACGATATTTACCACCAAAAGCGACTGCCGGCTTTGCAACCTTTTCTGTCAAAACTCCTAACCTGCTGCCTTGCCCACCGGCCAAGAGCATGGCAATCATCTCTTTCTTAATCATGCGATCACCTCTTGTATGTTATGATTATTCCATTATAGCATACTTTACTGTATTAGTGAACATTTTTTACAATTATTTTAGCTGTATTTTACTTTTTTTATCGCTATTGTATATTATAAATTGGTAAGACTCATCATTTTTTTCATTCCTCTGGTAATTTTCAACATTTTTCGATGTTATTTTCTGGTTACTTTTATATTCCGGAAAAAACCGCTTTTTTAGCCAAAAGAACCACTTTTCAATTGTTTCTGTTGGCGTTATAATAAAACAGACAAAAGAGCTACGAAAATAACATATATATAAGGAGATTATTATGTATCAGATAGACTTTCATAAACCGCTCCATATTCATTTCATCGGGATCGGAGGCATCAGCATGAGCGGCCTTGCCGAGATCCTTCTGGAAGAAAATTTCCGGATTTCCGGTTCCGATGCCAAATCCAGCCCGCTGACCCGCACACTGGAAGAACGTGGCGCTGTGATCTATTACGGACAGCGCGCTTCCAACATCAAGGATGATGTAGATGTGGTTGTCTATACAGCAGCGATCCACCCGGACAACCCGGAATTTGCCTGTGCGAAAGAAAAAGGGCTTCCAATGCTCACCCGCGCAGAGCTTCTGGGACAGATCATGCGGAACTACGATACACCGATCGCAATTTCCGGAACCCACGGAAAAACCACTACTACTTCCATGGTTTCCCATATCCTTCTTGAGGGTGACTGTGATCCTACCATCAGTGTTGGCGGAATCCTTCCTGCTATCCACGGAAACATCCGCGTTGGAAATTCTGAGACCTTTATCACAGAGGCATGCGAATACACCAACAGCTTTTTAAGCTTCTTCCCTAAGATCAGTGTGATCCTGAACATGGATGCCGATCATCTGGATTTCTTCAAGGACATCGATGACATCCGCCATTCCTTCCGGAAATTTGCAGAGCTTCTCCCTGCTGACGGTACTCTGATCATCAACGCCGACACACCGGAGTATGAGACGATCACCCGGGAGCTTCCATGCAATGTTCTTACCTATGGTCTGGAGCACGATGCCGATTACACCGCAGCAGACATTACCTGGGATAAATACGGACATCCTTCCTTCTCCGTTCTCTTCCGGGGCAAAAAGATCGGCAGCTATTATCTGCGTGTACCGGGTATCCACAACGTATCCAATGCACTGGCCGCCATTGCCGTAGGACGCCTTCTGGACCTTCCGGATGATGTGATCGTCAAAGGTCTCGGAAGCTTTACCGGTACAGACCGTCGTTTCCAGTATAAAGGTGAGATCGGCGGTATCACCATCATTGATGATTACGCGCATCATCCAACCGAGATCGAGGCAACCCTTCATGCTGCAAAGAATTATCCGCATCAGAAGGTATGGTGTGTATTCCAGCCTCATACCTACACACGTACCAAAGCTCTTCTTCCGGAATTTGCAAAAGCGCTGACTCTGGCCGATCATGTTGTACTGGCTGATATTTATGCCGCACGTGAAACAGACAATCTTGGTATTTCTTCCCAGGATCTCCAGAAACAGATCCAGGAACTTGGAACCCCCTGCGAATATTTCCCGACTTTTGATGAGATCGAGAGCTTCCTCTTAAAAAGTTGTGCACATGGTGATTTGTTGATAACTATGGGCGCCGGAGACGTTGTAAATATTGGAGAACACCTTCTCGGAAAATAATTATCCACATTATCCACATGCTTATGCACATTTCAAACGTGCCTGGCATGTGGATTTTTTTGTGTATAACCTACTTGACATAATTCAACAGCCAAATTCAACAAATACCGCATTTTTCTTACAAAATTAAGGTTTTTGTTAGTTGCTGATAATGTTATCCTCAAAGTTTTCCACACTATCCACATTTTCCACATGGAAATTGGTGCACAACTTCTGTGAAAATAGACTATTCTCAAGTAAAAGCGGTTGTGCTATAATCCTTTTTAGCATGGCGGACTTTGGGATATCACCTGAATATCTGCTGTATTTTAGAAAGGGAGCTGCTGATCATGAGCCTGATTTCACTTCAGAATTCCTCAGAACTGGAGGTAACGATTCTTTCCAATCGCTTTATTGACAATTTCATGCCTCGTGCCAACGGGGAGTTCGTAAAGGTATATATCTACCTTCTCCGGATGGTATCTGCCGCTCCTTCTTCTTTCAGCCTGGAGCATATGGCAGACAGCCTTTTCTGCACGGAAAGAGATATTTCCCGTGCGCTGAAATACTGGGAAGGTGAGAAACTGATCGCATTAACCTATACTGCAGATCAGAAGCTTTCCGGGATCACTTTGCTGGAACCCTTTGCGGATACCGGTCATAGAGAGAGCAGCGCTTCCGTGGATACTTTCACCGGTTCCGGCAATTCTGCTTCCGTTTCCGAGAACGCGGATCCGGGAGTCCCAAGCTCCGCTGATTACATTCTCAGTCTCACTCCTGACCGGATCAGAGAACTTAAGCAAAACGAAGAGATCAGTCAGCTTCTCTATATCACAGAGCAGTATCTGACCAAAACACTGACGCCTACAGAAATGCAGAAGATCCTTTTTTTCTATGATGAACTCCATATGTCTGCGGATCTCATCGAATATCTGGTGGAATACTGTGTTTCCAGAGGCCGCAAGAGTATGCGTTATATTGAAACTGTTGCACTCGCCTGGGCAAAAGACGGCATCACCACCGTCGAGATGGCCCGGGATGCCAGCTCCCGTTTTTCCAAGGATTATTACACGATCCTGAAGGCTATGGGGATCAGCGGCCGCAATCCTGTTGATAACGAGATCACTTACATTGATACCTGGCGCAAGACCTACGGTTTTGATCTGGAGCTGATCCAGGAAGCCTGCAGCCGTACTGTCCTTTCCACCGGACAGCCCAGTTTCCAATATGCAGATAAGATCCTCTCCGGCTGGAAAAAGAAAAACGTACATACGCTGGAGGATATCCGGCTTCTGGATGCCGCACACAAAAAACGCCAGCTTGAGAAATCCGTTTCCAGGAAGAAGCAGCCCCAGACTCAGCCTCAGAATAGCAACCGCTTCAATAATTTCCACCAGCGTGATTATGATTTTGCGGAATATGAGAAACGTCTTTTAAATAATCAGTAACAGAACCTGGAAGGAGCGCTTTATGCCTTTACAGAATTTTCAATATGATACTATAATGAGAGAATACAGCCGCCGGCAGGCACAGAACCACCGTATTCTGGAGGAGCACACAGCCGAAGCCTACGGAAAGATCCCCCGTCTGAAAGAGATCGATGACGAGGTGGCAACTTTAAGTGCTGACAAAGTCCGTCGCCTTTTAAACGGCGAAGAAAAGGGAACTTCGGATCTGAAGGCAGCCATCCAGGAGCTTTCCGATGAACGGATCACCCTTCTTGTTGCAAACGGCTTTCCCGGAGACTATCTTGAGATGCCTTACACCTGCCCTGACTGTCAGGATACCGGCTATATCGGCAGCCGAAAATGCACCTGTTTTAAAAAAGCTGAGATCGAACTGCTTTATGCACAGTCCAATCTGAATGAAATTCTCGAAAAAGAGAATTTTGACAGCTTTTCATTTGACTATTATTCTGCTACAATAAAAAACGAAGCCACGGGACTGTCTGCCCTGGAAACAGCCAGACGGGCCTATGACACTGCACAGCGCTTTGTGCAGAACTTCGACCATAAATTTGAAAACCTGTTTTTATATGGTGATACCGGTGTGGGAAAAACCTTTCTTTCACACTGCATCGCCCGAGAGCTTCTCAGATCCACCCACTGTGTCCTGTACTTTTCCGCCTACGATCTTTTTGATATGATGGCTGCGAATTCTTTTTCCCGAAAAGATACCGGCACAGACGAGGAACTGATCTATGACTGTGATCTTCTGATCATTGATGACCTGGGAACGGAGCTTACCAACAGTTTCGTATCTTCACAGCTTTTTCTCTGTCTCAATGAGCGGATCATGCGCAGGAAATCCACGATCATTTCCACGAATCTGACGCTCAAAAATTTCTCGGATACCTATTCCGAGAGAACATTTTCCCGAATTGCCAGCAACTATCAGATGATATCGTTGATCGGGAAGGACATCCGTATACAGAAAATATTTTTAGGAGGAAATTAAAATGGCACAGGTAAATACAAAAGATTTTTCCACACTCCCGGTAGGAAGACTTGGACTGATTCCCCTTCAGAGCTGCAGCTCATTAGGCGCGAAGGTGAATGACTGGCTGGTCAAATGGCGTGCCGAAAGACAGTATCCTGGAATGGACTCCTTTGCATTCGAGGGATACAAGCGCGATTCTTACATTATTGACGCCAAAACTCCACGTTTCGGCTCCGGTGAGGGTAAATGCACCATCAACGAATCTGTCCGCGGTGATGATATCTACGTAATGGTAGATGTGACAAATTACAGCTTATCCTATCCGATCGGACCTTACACGAATCTTATGTCCCCGGATGATCATTTCCAGGATATGAAGCGTGTTATCGCCGCTGTAGGCGGAAAAGCCCGCAGAGTCAACGTGATCATGCCATATCTCTATGAGAGTCGCCAGGACAAACGTGTCGGAAGAGAGTCTCTTGACTGTGCCAATGCACTTCATGAGCTGATCGATATGGGTGTTGAGAATATCATCACCTTTGATGCACATGATTCCCGTGTACAGAATGCGACTCCTCTTCATGGTTTTGAGACTGTACAGCCATCCTACCAGTTCATCAAGGCTCTTCTTAATAATGAAAAGGGACTTCATATCGACAAGGATCATTTCATGACGATCAGCCCGGACGAAGGAAGCATGAACCGTGCGATCTATCTCGCCAATGTCCTCGGTGTTGATATGGGTATGTACTATAAACGTCTGGATTACTCAAGATATGTAAACGGCCGTCATCCGATCGCAGCATATGAATTCCTCGGACCAAAGATCGAGGGCAAGGATATGATCCTGATCGATGATATGATCTCCTCCGGTGATACGATCATTAAGATCGCGTCTCTCCTGAAAGAGAAAGGAGCAGGCAGAGTTTACATCTGCTCTACCTTCGGATTCTTTACCGATGGTCTTGATAAATTTGACGATGCTTACAAGAAGGGCTACTTCGACAAGCTCCTTACTACTAACCTGGTTTATCAGTCACCGGAGCTTCTTGAGAAGCCATACTACATCAGCTGCGATATGAGCAAATATATTGCTCTGATCATTGATACGCTGAACCATGATACCTCTGTCAGCCACCTCCTGAATCCGGTAGACAGAATCAAACGCTGCGTAACAAATTACATGAGCCAGCATGAGAAATAAATAAATCATAACGCACGCAAAGCGGCTGCACCTTCTGAGAACGATATAACAGTCTCTCAGAAAGCGCAGCCGCTTTATATTTCTGTAACAGACGGATATCCATGATCCGCATCTGCTGTCTGCTTTGCTTTTGATCTTTATGCTGAAATCTTCCTGCAAAAGCTCACATAGGAAGCTTCTGATAGGGAATCCTCTCTTTATCCAGGATCTCCATTTCTCTTTTATGGCAGGTACTTATGATCACCTGTCTGTTTTCTTTATGCAGCCACCTGAGAGCCGCTGCAAGACGTTCTTCATCATACATGCCAAATACATCATCCAGGATCACAGGGAACGGTTCCTCTTTGCAGAAAAGCTCTCCTGCTGCCATACGAAGGGCAAAATAAATCTGCTCCAGTGTCCCGCGGCTCAGTCTCTCAATGGATACGATACGCTCCCCTGTGTTCACAGACATATGCAGTGCCTCATCCATCAGAACCTCCTGGTATCTGCCACCGGTGATCTCACTTAATATCTCAGATGTACGTTTTTTCAGACGGACCCCTACCTGATCCGTAATGTTTCCGGAAAGTGCCTCAATCGTCTCCATGGCCATATTCAGCGCCTGGATCTCCGTTTCCTCCGGAGTGATCACTTCTGTGTTTTCTTCACATTCCGTCAACTCTGCCTGCAGGTTCTCCAGCGCTGTATGCTTCTCTTCGTAGTCACTGTCCAGACTGTTCCGGTTCCAGGTCAGCTCCTCATGTCTGGAATGCCAGCGCTCTCTCTGACGTTCTCTCTTATTCAGCTCCCTGCTGAGCCGTATGCGAAAAAACAATGCCGCTACAGAAATCGCCGCAGTTGCCACGCCTGCCAGAACACTGAAAATAACCTGCCCGGAAAAGGCTGCCAGGCAGCCGGTACCGGCAATCCCGCCAAGCAGCACAACTGCCAGAACTGCATCTGTCAGCTCCCGCCTTCTTTTTACACGATCGATCCGAAGCTCAAGAAGATCCTCTGTACTCCGTTCTCTGGTCCCTATGTTCATCCCGTCCTGCTGCTGCATGATCCGATCACGCTTCTCATCCAGTTCACGGATCTCTCTGCGGATATATTCCATGTTTGCGGAAATCTTTTCTTTTTCCTTTTCCAGCTCCTTTTTTCGCCGAGCCGCTTCTGTCAGATATCCTTTTCTGGACATTTTCAGCATCTGCATGGCTCGTCCCATGTCAATGGAACTGTCACCGGTTCCCTGATAGCTGGCCATGTAATTCTGCAGTTCACGTACGAGATCTTTTCCTGTAACGCTTTTCAGCTGTGCCACAGACACCGTATTATCATAAACTGCCTCACTTACATTTCCCAGAATAGTCCCAAGAGCTCCCTGTTCCGCATCCACAAGGCTGCCATCATCTTCACAGAGAAGCTCTCCCAGCTTCTTTTCTTTATAAAAATTCCTGGTTAGACGATACTTCTTCCCCTTGCTTGTGAACCACATGATCCCACCATATTCTGCCGGATTTTCCCACGGTTCATATTTTGTATATGTATCGTTCAGAGCAGCCTTTCCTCGCAGTCTGCGAACGCCGTAAAACATGGAGCGGATAAATGTATGTGTGGTAGTTTTTCCACTCTCATTTTCACCGTAAAGTACGTTGATCCCAGGTGAAAGTTCCATATCCTTGTCCCGGATCTTCCCGAAATTTTTTATTTTTAAACGTCTGATAACCATCTTATGCTATCCTCCTGTGCTGCCCCTTTATCGCCGGCTGCCTGTCTCAAGCAATGCCTGAAGCCCATAATACAGCGCCTTTTTTTCCACGGTATCCATACCCTTTTTGGCCAGAAAATAGCCGATATAATCACCGATCAGAGTACCGCTGTAGCGTTTGTAGAGCTCACCAAGATCATACGCCGGCCAGGATTCATCCACAACATCGGTAACATTTCCAAGACTTTTCAGTTTCTCAGGGATCAGAAGAAGATCCGGCGAACGCATTCCCTGAAGAACGATCCTGTAGATATTCCTTCCTCCTCTGCGGAAAATCTGGGATTTTACCGCTTCTTCCAGAGATATCTGTGTAGTTTCCTCGTGAAGTGTCATTACCAGCTGCTGATAGGAACGACAGGCAAAGGGAACGAACTCTGTACGGATCCTTCCGTTGATCAGTCGTCCCTCCATATATCCATGTTCCCCTGTATCATTCCTGTCAATGGGCTCCAGAGCCCCGGAAAAGGCCGCCTGGTCACGGATCAGGATCTGCGGCTTGTGGATATGCCCTAACGCCACATAATCGAAGCCTGACGCCGCCAGAGCTGCTGCACTGAGAGGAATATGCTTCTCATCGCCGCCATGGGCCAGCAGAATATGGATTCCTTCTTTCTGGACAGGGACAGCCTGATCATAAAGTCCGTCTTTTATTTCCCGGTCATAGTAACTCAGTCCATATACATAGACATCAAGCCTGGGATCTTTAACACAGGTCAGTTCCCTGCTTCTGAAAAATATAACATTGGAATTCCACTCAAACGTATTATAAAAAGAATCTCTGCTTATAAAATCATGATTTCCTGCCATCAGATACACTCTGGTATCTGGGATGGTGGAAAACAGATAATTTACTTCCTTAAGCTCTCTCATAAGAGGCTGGCGGTGGAACAGATCTCCGGATATAAATAGCAAATCCACCGGATCTTCGCGGATGCCCGCAATAACCCGGCGGAAAGTGCTCCAGATTTCTTCCTCCCGCTCTTTGCTCCACGGGCAGCCCCTGTCGGGAACCGCGCCCAGATGCACGTCTGCAAGATGAATAAATCTCATAATGTTCTCCCTTGTGTGTCAGTCACACATATCAATACCTGTTGCCAATTTCTCCCTGCTGTTCTCTGATCTCAGGAGCACAGAACGTCCTGCTGTGCAAAAGTGTTCTGATCAAAGATCGCAGTTCTTTACAGTTCTCGGGAATGGGATCACGTCACGGATGTTGCCCATACCTGTAAGGTACATGACACATCTCTCAAATCCAAGACCAAAGCCGGAATGACGTGTGGAACCATATTTACGAAGATCCAGATAGAAATCGTAATCCTCCGGTTTCAGACCCAGCTCATCCATACGTGTTTTCAGCTTGTCGTAGTCATCCTCTCTCTGGCTTCCTCCGATGATCTCTCCGATTCCCGGCACCAGACAGTCCATAGCCGCAACTGTCTTTCCATCCTCGTTGAGTTTCATGTAGAATGCCTTGATCTCCTTCGGATAATCTGTAACAAATACCGGTCTCTTGTAGACCTGCTCTGTCAGATAGCGCTCATGCTCTGTCTGAAGATCACATCCCCAGAATACCTTGTAATCAAATTTGTCATTGTTCTTCTCAAGGATCTCAACAGCCTCTGTATAGGTCACATGTGCAAATTCAGAATTAAGCACATGGTTCAGTCTGTCAAGAAGCCCCTTGTCAATGAAGGAATTGAAGAAGTTCATTTCCTCCGGTGCATTCTCAAAGACATAACGGATCACGTATTTCAGCATAGCCTCTGCAAGCTCCATAGCGTCCTGAAGGTCTGCAAACGCACATTCAGGCTCGATCATCCAGAACTCAGCTGCATGACGGGTAGTGTTGGAATTCTCAGCACGGAAGGTCGGTCCGAATGTGTAGATATTGCGGAATGCCTGTGCATAAGTCTCTCCGTTCAGCTGTCCGCTTACGGTAAGGTTTGTCTCCTTTCCGAAGAAATCCTGTGAATAATCAACACTTCCATCCTCTGTCAGCGGAATATTCTTCGGATCCAGTGTTGTTACCTGGAACATCTCTCCTGCACCTTCACAGTCACTTCCTGTGATCAGCGGTGTATGCACATAGACAAAGCCTCTCTCCTGGAAAAATTTATGGATCGCATATGCACAGAGAGAACGTACACGAAATACAGCCTGAAAAGTATTTGTTCTCGGTCTTAAATGTGTCATAGTCCTTAAGTATTCAAGACTGTGTCTCTTCTTCTGAAGTGGATAATCCGGTGCGGAAGCTCCCTCTACAGATATCTCTGTTGCCTGGATCTCAAATGGCTGCTTCGCCTGAGGGGTAGCTACCAGCGTTCCCTTAACAATGATGGCCGCTCCAACGTTCAGCTTGGAAACCTCTGCGAAATTCTCCATGTTATCGTGATATACGATCTGAAGAGTTTCAAAAAAGCTTCCATCATGAAGTACGATGAATCCAAACGCCTTGGAATCACGAACACTTCGTACCCATCCACCTACGGTGATCTCTTTGTCGAGATACTGTTCACGGTTTCTGTAAATCTCTTTCACTGTTGTCAGTTTCATAATCTATACCTCATTCCTCATATTCAGGATCACACGTCCCTGCGGACCTCCAAACGTCCGTATCGAATTAAGTATAGACTATTCTCATGGTTCGTGCAAGGAGTAATTGCCCTGTCGGACAGAAAAATAGCGGGCCGCCGAACAGAAAAATCCCGCCTGGCGGAATGTCTCCGGCAGACGGGATTTTTCTGTCTGTTATACCATTAATAATAAGATGCGTTGATACTTCCTGTGTTGAGATAAGTAATGCAGTAATAGTAGATCCTCTTGAATGTCTTTGTTGTGTAGTGAAGTCCGTCATCACTGTCAGCGTCTGTGCCATTGTAGGAAGCATTGGTCCCGTAGCCTTTTTTCATAAGTACGCTGTACATATCGATGTACTTGTAATCCAGAGAAAGACCGGAACGGATCTTGCTGTTGAATTCTCTTACCTGTGCCTCTGTACGGGCGCCTCTTCCTGCTTTTGTGATCATGGTACTGTTGATCGGGTTTACAGACATGTAAAAGAGCTTACAGTTCTTACTTTTCAATGTGGATGCGATACTGGTCATATAGCTGACATAATTGCCTGCATTTCCCAGGTCATTGACACCCAGATTAAAGATAACGGCGATTGGTTTGAAACCTTCTGTTTTGTCGATCTCTTCTATAAGCTGTGCATATCCTGTATCCCGGAACCAGCTCAAGCCCTTTCCTGGGTTTGCAACAAAAGAAACCCCATTTGTTACAGAACTGCTCATCTGTTTTTTCAGTGTCGCCTGTATTCCTGCAGTACGGGAATCTCCCACAAAAATGACCTTACTGTACATCATACCGATCGCCGGATGAGCCATCTCATCGGAACTGATTTCCTTCTCCAGTGCACGGTTAAATACCGTCGCATACAGATTGGTGTTTTTGCTGATCCGCAGAAGTTCACCGGCTTCATAATCCGGATCTGTGGAAGAACCGGTCCGTCTGGTCTTAGACCAGCCCATAAACGTATAACCTGTCGCATTGGATACAGATGGGAGCTTAAGGTAACCGCCCTTTCCAAGTGTTACTGTCTTCCATACGGTTCCGTTTGCCTTGCGGAGATTTACTTTTACTGACTGCATCTGTACGGAATAGTATCTGATATTACCGGAGATTTTAATCTTCGTTCCTACTTTTTTTGCAGTAGATGCCTTGCCGTTCTTTGCTGTTGACCAGCCAAGATTTACATATCCCGATCTGGATGGAACTGCAGGCAATGTGTAATATGTACCCTCTTCTACTTTTTTCTGCAGCTTCTTATATGCGGAATTGGTGCTTCCATTTCCAAGATAGAAGTTTACGGTATAGTATCTGCTCTTTCTGCGGACCGCATACAGAGTCATATCTTTTCTGACCTTTACGCTGGCACCTGCTTTATATACTACCTTACTGCTCCCCTTCCGTGTGGTCCATCCGAGATTCTGATATCCCACAGCCTTGGGTACTGCCGGAAGCCGGATCGTAGTATTTAATGTCACGTTCCGTGTCAGTGCGGTATACGTCTTACTTTTGCTGGTCCCTGAATTATTATTGAACTTAACGGTATAAACAAGCTTCGCCGCCGACACCTTATGCGATGCAGCCGGCACAAAGATCAGTGCAGCTGCCACAAGTGCCAGCAAAAGCCATTTTATCCGAAAGGCCTTTCCGGTTTTTTCTCTGTTTTTCATATAAACAAACTCCTCCTGAAATACATATCCATCCCCGGGTGCCTCCGTACTTTTTTTTACAGAGTATTGATAAATCTCATAAATGCATCCCTGCCCTCTGGTGTGCATTTATAAACACCGGCATCCTCCAGTACATGAACAAATACATTGCCCACTTCCCTGCGAAGGACTTCCTGGATATTATCTTTATCAAGTTTCTCATATTTTGGTAGAAATTCTGCAACCCATGCAGCATGTTTCTCGATTTTCTCATTGGAAGCGATGTCCCTGCCGCTTAAAATGTATTCTTCAAGAAGCTCCAGCTCTTCTTTCAGACGTGCCGGAAGAACAGCGAGTCCCATAACTTCGATAAGACCGATATTCTCTTTCTTGATATGATGATAGCATGCATGCGGATGATAAACCCCCAGCGGATGCTCCTCTGTTGTGATATTGTTACGTAATGTCAGATCCAGTTCAAAGGTATCTCCCACTTTACGTGCGATCGGTGTGATGGTGTTATGCGGCTCTCCGTCTGTTTCTGCAAAGATAAATGCAGCCTCATCCGTATATCCTCTCCAGCCTGCCAGTACATGTGTTGCCAGATCGATCAGTCTCGTCTCGTCTTTGCTGCGGATACGCAGTACGGAAAGAGGCCATTTTACAATGCCGGCTTCCACATCTTCATATCCCGGGATCGTCACATGCTTTTCAATCTCTGCCTTCGCCATGGCAAAGGTATAATGCCCGCCCTGGAAATGATCGTGGCTGAGGATAGAACCTCCTACGATTGGAAGATCCGCATTGGAGCCAAGGAAATAATGTGGGAACAGCTTTACAAAATCAAACAGCTTGATAAATGTATTTCTCTCGATCTTCATCGGAGTATGCTGACTGTTAAATACGATACAATGTTCATTGTAGTAAACATATGGAGAGTACTGGAAGCCCCATGGACTGTCATTGATGGTGATCGGGATGATCCTGTGGTTCTCCCTTGCCGGATGATTGACTCTTCCTGCATAGCCTTCATTTTCCGGACAAAGCAGACATTTTGGATAGCTGCTGGATTTTACCAGCTTGGCAGCTGCGATAGCCTTTGGGTCTTTTTCCGGCTTGGACAGGTTGATCGTGATATCGATCTTGCCATATTCGCTGTCTACTGTCCATTTCTGATCTTTTTTTACGCGATAACGTCTGATATAGTTACTGTCCTGACTCAGCTTATAAAAATAATCTGTAGCTTTTTCCGGATCTTCTTTATAAGCATCCCAGAATTCTCTCTGCACCTGGGCAGGACGCGGCATCAGACAGTTCATCAGTTTTGTATCAAAGAGATCTCTGTACACAATACTGTCCTCGATGATGCCCCTCTTTACAGCCTCATCAAGAAGTTCGTTCAGAGTCTCCTCAAGATTGATTTTAGCATACTCTATCTCCGGTTCTGTATATTCGCTTTCCCCAAAGACATCCAGAAGAAGATTGGTTGCATAAATTCTTTCGCATTCTGGAGTAATACCACTCTCCACCCCATACTGTACCAGTTTTTTAATACTTTCACTTAACATTGATTTTTCCCCTTTCCTGTCGCGCTTTTCCCGGAAAACAGGAACTTTTTTCCTGTTTTCCGATTTATGCCAAACGGGAACTCCCGTCTTGCCATCCTGCTGTAACCCCATGGCCTTCATCCGGCCTGCTCTGTAAGCATCACTCTATGACGTTTTCTATATAGGTGAGAAATACATTTCCGGCACTCTCAAACAGCGCTGTACTGTCATTCATTCCATACGGGCTGATCTGCCCTGTTGCCGGATCATAAAGATAGGTATTATATTCATCATAGCCTACGATCACCACACTGGAATTTTCTCCTGTCTTGGCGATCACCGGTCTCTGGGCACTGACCTCATAAAGAACATTGTCAAGAGTGCAGCCGGTCAGATCGATCACCGTTCCCATATCACCAAGGCTATCCTGAAGTTCTTTTTTCTTCCAGTTGGCTGTACGTATACTTTCCGGTACATCCTCTATATTCATCTGGAGCTTTGTTTTTTTGTTTCCACGTTCCCAGACATACTGCTGCGCACGGTTAAGTACCACTCCAGTCTGCGCATCCGCGCGTTTCACAGCTGCAGCCGGATCGGTATAGATACGGTCAAGAGAACCATATGCATAAACATAATAAAGTTCTCCCTGTGGAACGGTAGTATCCAATGTTACCGATGAGTCTTCAGTACTCTCGATCTTGGAACAAACAAGCAGCGGACTGTCTGTCTCCGGTTTCTGAGTCATGGTCAGGCGGATCAGCGTTCCTGCACGGTTTGTAGTGATCAATGCTACATCTATCTGGCTTCCGGATGCTTTTTTGTTATTCATGATATTGTCCTTTTTCTGGACTGTATAAGCATTCCCCGATTTTGCAGAAAGTTCAAACTCCATCATGGTACTGCCAACCGTTACGTTGGTGATATAAAGGCCATCCTGACGATACTCTTTTTTCACCTTTCCTTTAAAGCTTTCAATGCGGAATGTACTGATTCCCTCTGTTTCATGTCCGTTGGCATCCGTAAGAATGTCTTCATCGGAAAGGATCCCATATACCAGATCTTCATTCATAAATCCCAGAGCTCTCAGATTTTTTCCGCTTTCCGGCGAAATATCTCTTGTTTTCAGAGAATCAAATTCAATTTCCCGGATCTTCCCTGCATCATCTCCGGATTCGATCAGCCATGCTGCATGTGCCTTGGTATCTGACACAACAAAATGGTTCTGTTTGATCCCTTCTTCCAGAACCTGTGAGGTTCCTGTCTCAATATCTACCTGATACAGCTTCTGTGCAAACAGCAGAAACAGCTGATTGTTTTTGTTTACATAAGTGAGTGTTCCAAGATCTTCCTTCAGGAACTCGTAGGATTCTGTACTTGGTATGAATACTTTTTCTTCTACCACATTACGGTCGCTGTTGTAGTGATAAACACAGACACCGCTGTATCCCTCGTGAACACCACGGTTCATGTAACCGTACAATACAAAGTCCACATCCCCGTTATCTGCCACTCGGATGATCTTGATATCATGTTCGTTGCGTACATATCTGGAATCGTTATCTTCCTCTTTGCGGAAGCTGAAGATCCTTGTGATCTTTCCGCTGGACGGTGCATAAGACCAGAGATCCCCATCCTGCTCAAAAGCAACGATCTTTCCACTGCTGTCTGAAGCATAGGTGACATTCTTGTCACGGACACCCAGAAGCAGGCCTGCATCGGAAACTACCTGCTGAGACGGATCAAATACCTTCGTTGCAGAACGTTTAAAATCCAGCAGCATGATCCTTGTTTCTGTATAACGCATACGGTAAAATTCCGTAACATCATAAATTTCGGTTTTACCCTCATCATCCTGTGCGGAAACCTGATAATCCAGCGTGATACTTGCAGTCGTTTCATTGATATCATCGATCAGCGGAACGCCTTCCATGTAGAGCTTCGGAGAAAGGGATCCCCAGCTGATATTGGAAAGTCCGGAACTGATGGAAATATTATTGTAATTCGTTCCGCCGGAAATATCCTCCGCTTCCAGATATCCGGTCAGCGTATCTGCCTGTTCCTTGTCCAGACACTTTGTGGAAAAATCCTTGACAAACTGAAGATACGCTTCTGTATTCAACTGGGTTCTGGAAACCACTCTTGTATAGTAGTAAACTTCCCCCTCACTGGTATCCAGCGTGATCTGCATGGAATACTCCTGGTTCATGCGAAGGTCACTGCCGATCTCAATCTCTGTACTTAAACAGCCGTTGTCCTCTTTCGTGAGATTCTTGATCTTACGGTTCTCCATAACCTTGCTTCCATCTGAAGTCCGTACCTCATAAGCAAGCCCTGTTACTGTATCAGCATATGGGTTGATCTCAAACGACACTTTTTTGGTCGTATCCAGCGGAGTAATACTTCCTCTCATGAAATCGGTCTGCATCTGCTGTCTGTATCCATACATCTTATTTGCCTGGGTACTTCCGATCTTTACCATAACCTCCGGAAGTGTGGCATCGTTCATATCTGAGCGGTTATCTGTAGACTGACTGTTCATCAGAAATGAGGTCCCGGCTACTACTGCCACAAAGATCACCAGCAGTATCACTCCCTTACGTAGGATCTTCATCATGTCATTCTCCCTTCTGTGAGGCTGACTCTTCCGGATAAAGAAGCCTGTCCAGGGTAGGAGCCACATGAAGAGCCTTCATGGTATCCGAAAAACTGTCCCTGCTCTTTTTCTTTCCGGTTTTTACTGCGCGGATCAGAATATTCTTTGGTGTATGTTCCATATCGATAAATTCAAGAAGCTGGGTTTCATATCCTTTGCTTTCCAGAAGCTCGGCACGAAGACCATCTGTGATCAGAGCTGCCATTCTTTCCTTCAGGATCCCATAACGCATAACAGGCTGGAGCATTTCGTTTCGGATCTGACGATTCAGTTCATGCTGACAGCATGGAACAGACAGGATCACCTGAGCCCCCCATTCCACTGCCTTGGCCAGAGCGAAATCTGTTGCTGTATCGCAGGCATGAAGTGTCACCACCATGTCCACAGAAGAAACGCCTTCGTACCCTGCAATATCTCCCTGGTAAAAATGCAGCTTGTCATAACCATAAGATCTGGCCAATTCACTGCAATGCCGTATCACATCTTCCTTAAGATCCAGCCCTATGATGTTTACATCAAAACCCTCCAGTTCTCTGAGATAATAATACATAGCAAAAGTAAGATAGGATTTTCCGCAGCCAAAATCCAGGATTGTGATCTCTCTGTCTTTAGGAAGCTTCGGAAGGATATCCCTGATAAACTCCAGAAAACGATTGATCTGTCTGAACTTGTCATATCTGGAAGCAACGATCTTTCCATCCTTTGTCATAACTCCCAGATCCACCAGAAACGGAGCTGCCGTTCCCTCTCTGAGAATGTACTGTTTCACCCGGTTATGAGGAGCGATCTTTATCTTCTCATTCTGTGCAGGCCCGTGTTGTTTTGTTTTGATGGTTGCTTTCCCTTTCTTGCTGATAAGGATACTTCCATCCTGACTGCGTCCGGTTGCCTGAAGCTGACGAAATTCCTCCATGGCATGCTCCAGATAAGCGATCATCTCTTCCCTGGTAAAATTCTTATGATAAACCTTCGTCCCTTCTGTCATGGACGCCTGGTAAAAAATCTGACCCTTCAGCTCCACAGGACGAAGCTTCACCTTGGAAGGTCCCTCGCCAGTCCTGCGGCCACTGACAACAGCCTGTATCAGCTGTTCATTAATCTGTTCTTCTAAAAATTCCCTTATTGTTTTCATCATACTTCCATTATATTCACTTTTTGTTTTATTGTATATGGACAGATGTTGTGCGAACCAGTTTTGGTCGCTTCTGCCAGTATCACTGTATCGTTCATGGGTAAACCGCCATTTTAATACTCAGTGCGGAAACATTTTCTGCACCTTTTCCTCCTGCATCTTCGTCTGGAAATCTCCTGATACACCAGCACTTCGATCAGATCATCCAGGAACCCTCCTGGAATCTCCTGTACACTGGTATCTCCTTCCATCTGTCCTTTCACCTGGTGACAGATGTGATAGAGCATGAAACGATCCGGATATTCATCATACAGCCGGCTTCCCTCATAATCCAAAAGCTGACACTGTGCTTCCGCTTTTTCCTGGATCCTTCGGGCTGTATCCGGATAGTATGATCTCATCAGATCAAATTCCTTTTCCTGTTCTCTCTCTTCATTATAAAAACCAGGACTTCCCTGTGTAGCATAAAACGGATAAAAATCTGGATAGATCATAACTCTTCTGCTGTCCTCTCTCTGCTATCTCTTACAGTATATGCAGAAGAAAAATGACGGTTCCCTCCAAAGTTCCGATCAGGCCATCCGTTTCAGCATTCCCTGGGTCAGACGTACGCTGTGCTCAATTGCAAGCTTTTCAAAAGCCGGATAATCCATGTTTGCACTATTATCTGCTTTATCTGAGATAGCACGGATGATCAGGAATGGAATCCCGTTAAGAGCTGCTGCCTGTCCGATCGCTGCGCCCTCCATCTCAACAGCATAGGCGCTGAATTCCTTTACAATATTATCTTTTACACCCTGATCACATACAAACTGATCTCCGGAAGCAATTCTTCCTTCAAAAACCCTGATCTCCGGATTTACTTCCTCGCATACATCATGTGCGATCTTACGAAGGCACTCATCTGCCTGGAAGGAAAACTCTTTCATCTGCGGGATCTGTCCCTTCGGATATCCGAATCCGGTTGCATCCATATCATGATGAAGAACATCTGTGGAAAGTACGATATCTCCAATATTGATATCATTGTTAAGGCTTCCTGCGATACCGGTATTGATCACCGCTTCCACCTGAAAGAGATCTGCCAGGATCTGGGTGCACATGCCGGCATTTACCTTACCGATCCCGGACTGTACCACAACTACCTTCTTTCCTTCCAGAACACCCTCATAAAAATCCATTCCGGCTCTGGTAGTAATGGATACATTCTCCATAACCTCTTTCAGTCTTGCTACTTCCTGTTCCATTGCTCCTATGATTCCAACACATTTCATGATCTGTAAATCCTCTCTTTCAATATGATATCCCGCTGAATTTCACAGTTTTTTTCGTTCAGCAGTATCTTTTTCTTTTTCTACATTGTTCATTATAACAAATTTTATTTTTTATGGAAACTTTTTTTGAGAGATGCTATAATCGATAAATAAACAGAACAGGAGGTAACCAGAATGGTTTATAAGACAAAAGGCGTCTGTGCTCAAGGAATTGAGTTCGAGATCGACGATAATAAAAAAGTTCACAATATCAAGTTTACAGGCGGATGTTCCGGAAACACACAGGGTGTTGCACAGCTTGCAGAGGGAATGGATGCAAATGAAGTGATCTCCCGTCTGGAAGGCATCCGCTGCGGATTCAAACCAACTTCATGTCCGGATCAGCTTGCAAAAGCCATCCGCCAGGCATTGAACGAAGGCTGATCTCACATAATCTTATTTTGTATATCGTATTTATCATCACCCTGCGAAAAATTTCCGCAGGGTGATTTTAGAATGATCTGACAAAATAATTGTTTCAATGTTATCTTTGTTATCCGGTTAAATGTCCGTTCTATCCCACTTGTCACACAGTGACTGGATATCTCTTGCAAAACGATCCAGATCTTTATTGGGGCAACCTTCATTCTTCCGGATCACGGACATCAGGCGACGTCCCATAGCCAGCAGCTTCTCATATGCACGGGCAGCCTTGGTTGTTTTCGGCGAAGCAGTTGCCTTTACGATCCGAACACCGACAGCCTCATGGATACACCGGTTCTCCAGAAGATCATATTCAGTTCCACTAAAGGGTGCTGTTGCATCATACCCAAGCTCTTCTTTAAGCCTCTGGGCAAAAATCTCCGTCACCGTATCATCACCATGCGTAACAAATACGTGTTTTGGTCTCGTCTCAAAGGCTTTCGCCCATTCTATAAGTCCGTTTACATCAGCATGACCGCTGATTCCCGGCATTTTGCATATTTCAGCAGCTACCTGCACAGTCTCACCAAACAACTTCATCTCCACAGCACCTTCCAATAATGCCCGTCCCGGAGTTCCGATAGCCTGGTATCCAACAAAAAGAATGGTATTTCTGGGATTCCACAGATTGTGTTTCAGATGATGTTTGATACGACCAGCATCACACATACCGCTGGCGGAAATGATCACCTTGCAGTCCTCATCAAAATTGATAGCTCTGGAATCATCGGTAGTAACGGAGGTCTTCAATCCCTGGAAGGATAACGGATTGATACCTTTATTCAAAAGATCCATTGCTTCCTCATCATAGCAGGTATATGCATTCTCACTGAAGATCGTAGTTGCCTCATTGGCAAGGGGACTGTCTACATATACCGTAAAACCATCATGGCCGTGAACCAGTCCCTGTTCTTTGATCTGTCGGATAAAATACAGCATTTCCTGAGTACGGCCTACTGCAAAGGACGGGATTACCAAACTGCCGCCTCTGTCAAAGGTCCTCTGGATGATCTCTGCCAGTATTGCCGGATAATCCGGACGTTCTCCATGACTGCGGTCTCCGTAGGTAGATTCCATCACAACATAATCTGCCTCTCGGATATATACCGGATCCCTGATCAGCGGCTGATTGATATTTCCGATATCGCCGGAAAAAACGATCTTTTCTGTTTTGTCCTCTTCCGTCATCCAGACTTCAATACTGCTGGAGCCAAGAAGATGTCCTGCATCCACAAATCTTACTTCGATTCCCTCTGCCGGTTTGATGATCTTATCATATGGGCATCTGACGAAGTTCCGGAGCACACCCATGGCATCTTCCATCGTGTATGCAGGAATAAATTCCGGTTTTCCTTCTCTCCGCCCCTTTCGGTTTCTCCACTCAGCCTCGAACATCTGGATATGTGCGCTGTCACGAAGCATGATATCGCAGAGATTACAAGTTGCCTCTGTCGCATAGATCGGCCCCTGATAGCCTTTTGCATACAAGGCCGGAAGATTTCCGGAATGATCCATGTGTGCATGTGTCAGAAGCACAAAATCCAGATCACCCGGAGCCACCGGAAGCTCCTTATTTTCATAATAATCCGGTCCCTGCTCCATTCCATAATCCACCAGAAACTTCCGTCCTGCCGCTTCCAGATAATAACAGCTTCCAGTCACCTCATGCGTAGCACCGATAAATGTTATCTTCATGCACAAGCCCCCTTTTCCGTCCCACGTTCTGAAATTTCCATATCAAAAAAGCCTGAAGGATCTCTCTGTGATATCCGATCGTCCAGAAACGCTGTGATATACAATTCCAAGAAGAAATAATCGACTTTTTGTTTATTAACGGTTTGTTATTGTATTTATTATACACGAAATATATGTTTTTTGACAGTCTTTTTGTGAAAAATGTTTCTTTTTTTAAGGGGATTTTTTTAGATTTTTTGATATTATTCAGAATTTTTAGACATTCCCCAGCGAAGGTAATGTAAAGTTTACTGGATTTTTTATTTTTTTTGGGGGAGTGGCATCGCTGGGGGGTGTGTTATTTTGTTGATTTATTATTTTACAAGAATACCATTGGTTAAGGTTGTGGTTGATTCTTTACTGCCATCTTTAGCTGCGTGATAGCCTCGTACACGGTAGTAATAACCCTTTGGTACGATTACCGTAAGATCTTTAACTAAATTACTTGCGTTTGATGCTGTAAAACTCCAGCTTTTATATGTAGAATATGTTCCATTTACCTTTCTTTCCAAGTAAACATCCAAATAAACTTTACTGCATACATGATGGCACTGAGTTATTCCAGAGATTCCAACTTTATTACTTGCCATCTTTTTTATCGTTGTTGTTCCAAAACTTAAGTTATTGCCTCTAAGAACACTGTAAGTCGTATCCTCTGCATAATCTCCATCCGTATCTGTTTCCACTGAAAAATCATCTGATAAGCCTTCTGCCATTGCAGGAACTACAAATAATATACTGCAGCAACATGCCAAAAACAACATGCTTATTATTCTTTTCATTTTCTCTTTCATATAATGCCTTTCTCCTTTAAACTTTCATTACATTATATATACGATGAAAAAAAAACATTATCTCGTCAAAATTTTATATTTTTGATTAATTTTATAAACTCCTTTTCTTCCATTTGGGATTCTATTTGATAAAATTCTGTGGAATTATTCCAATATGCAACATAACTGGCTTTCTTATCTCCTTTAGCCATTATTCTTTTCACCTGAATGCTCGCTTCTCCCTCCGGTAATTTGATTGTTTCTATTTCTTTTCCATCTAAACTCGCACCAGTACTTTTGGTTTCCTTATCATATTTATTAATATATAATGTCATAATTGTGTCATTATAATCATACTGCAATAAAGCATATTCAAAATCTTTACTTATATTGTAATCTTTGAATTCAAGTCCCTCAGGCCGATATAAAAAGCGTGGAATATCAACACTTAACTCTTTTTCTATATCATCAATTGCCTTTTGCTCATCTTCACATTCTTTCTCATTCGTTCTATCATTATCTACCACAATCTTCGTATCATGTCCAACCCAATACCTCACAGAATCAATAAAATACCTCCTGTTCGCCTGGCTGGTCATGCTTGCGGCGAAGATACCGGCTGAGCATACAAGTACTGCTGCCGCTACGCGAGCTGCTTTATGACTTTTCTTTTCGGGCAGATAAACGATTTTTACATTCTCTTTATGATCATCAGTTTTAATACTGTCAGTTTCGTCTTCTTTGTAAACACCATCTGCTTTCAGTTTTTCTACAAGCCTCTGATAAGCAGCCTTTGCCTCCTCTTCTGTTTCTCCATCATCAGGAATCACTCCATCTGGAAACAGGATTTTTTCCATCTCTTCGGTTTCTTTTTCATATTCTTCTGCCAACCATTTTTTCAGTTCGGCATCCCTGAAATTTTCCATTATTTTTCTCCTGTAATCCTATCTTTCCTTGACAATTCCTCCGTTAGAGTTCATATTTAATGATAGTATATGACTATTCAGGAGGAATCCAAATGAAACACATCGTACTTACCGGCGGTGGTACTGCCGGACATGTAACTCCAAATATTGCCCTGATTCCAAAGCTCAGGGAGCTTGGTTATAAGATTTCCTACATCGGTTCCTACGAAGGAATCGAAAAAAAACTGATCGAAGAACTTGGAATCCCATATTATGGAATCTCATCCGGAAAACTGAGACGTTACTTCGATCTCAAAAACTTCTCTGACCCGTTTCGTGTACTGAAGGGATTCAGCCAGGCCAGAAAGATTCTGAAAGAGCTGAAACCGGACGTTGTTTTTTCTAAAGGCGGTTTCGTTACGGTTCCCGTTGTAATCGCGGCCAAACGTTTAAAAATCCCCGCATTGATCCACGAGTCCGACATGACTCCAGGTCTTGCCAATAAACTCTGTCTCTCTTCTGCATCTAGAATCTGCTGTAATTTTCCTGAGACAGTCGCCAATCTTCCTGCTGACAAAGCAGTTCTTACAGGAACTCCGATCCGCCAGGAACTTCTTTCCGGAAATGCGGAAAACGGTCGTAAATTCTGTGGTTTCACTGCTGACAAACCGATACTTATGGTTATCGGTGGTAGTCTGGGAGCTGCTTCTGTCAATGATAATGTCCGCAAGATCCTACCTGAACTTCTGAAGGAATTCCAGGTTGTTCATCTCTGCGGAAAGGGAAAAACCGATGAATCTCTCAACGGTACTGCCGGATACGTCCAGTATGAATATATCCAGGACGAGCTTCCGGATCTGTTTGCCATGGCTGATATCGTGATCTCCCGCGCAGGCGCTAACGCAATCTGTGAGATCCGCGAACTTCATAAGCCAAATCTTCTGATCCCGCTTTCTGCCAAAGCCAGTCGTGGTGACCAGATCCTTAACGCTCGATCCTTCGAACGCCAGGGCTTCAGTAAAGTGCTGGAAGAAGAGGAGATTACAGAAGAAAAGCTTCTGGAAACCATCCGCCAGCTCTATACCGATCATCAGAAATATACAGATGCTATGGCAGGAAACGGCCAGGTAGATTCCATCAGTAAGATCACTGATCTTATTGAAGAATGCGCCAGAGCCTGACTATATTTCCACAACAGCCATATGAAAACTCTGCCACTCCCTTCCGGGCTGGCAGGGTTTTCTTTTATTCGTATACTTTGCGAAATTCTTCCTGCAGCCAGCGCTTCGCTTTATATATCCTGTTATTGACACCACTTTTCGTCAGACCATATTCTTCTGCAACTGTTTCAACGGAAATCTCCAGATATTTGACCTGAATTAAGATCTCATAATTTATCGGCTGTTCCTTTCGAAATCTTCTCAGCACCATATACATAAATTCTTTCTTCTCTTTACGCAGAAATACCTCTTCCGCATCGACCGAATTCTGTTCTTCCAGAAATGCCGCACTTCTTCCTGACAGACAAACTCATGCTTGGAGCTTGATTTCTTTATATAATCCAAAGCCTTATTCATAGATGCCCTCTTGATCAGAGAAAACATCATCTTTTCATTATCAATATTCAGGCCATCCTTTATAGTATACATTTTGTAAAGTACATCCTGACTGACATCATCAGCAGTACTCCAGTCATGGAGAACCCCATACGCATACCCTCTGGATATTTTTCGGTATTTAAGATAAAACTCTTCAAATGTCTGATTATTCATTTTTCCTCTTTAGTGGCTATTTGTCATTCTTTAATTTTCTTTAAGATTTCATCTCTCACCTCATCGCTGAGTTCTCCGGGTTTCCAGGTTAAACCAACACCATCTCCCTCATATCTCGGAATCAGATGCATGTGAAAATGAAACACAGTCTGTCCTGCGATCTCTCCATTGTTCTGCACAACATTAAATCCATCACAGTTCAGTGCATCTCTCAGCTTTCCTGCCATTTTTTTAGCCAGGATCATTGCTTTTCCAGCAGTCTCATCCGGAAGTTCATAAATATTCGCTGCATGCTTTTTCGGCAGGATCAATGAGTGTCCTTTGCTTGCCGGTCCCAGATCCAGAATCACGCGAAATTCCTCATCCTCATAAAGTGTTGCTGATGGAATCTCTCCATTTGCGATTTTACAAAATATGCAATCTCCCATTATTTTGTCCTCCTTGTTTGCAAAATTATTTTATCTATATTCTTATTTTGTCGTATTTTCTCGAATTTTTCAATACTGTTCTTGTTGATATTTGAAATTTCTGATGTTAATATTTTTTCGAGGTGATAATATGTGCAACGATACTACAGTCAGTAAATTTAAAAACGATTTTCATTATACACTTTCAAAATTTTCACATGAACTCCGGAATCCTCTGACTCTTATTAACAGCGGACTCCAGATGATCGCATCTGCACATCCTGAGGTCAAAGAATATGAGCACTGGGATGATGTTATGGATAATCTTGATTATGTAAAAGAACTTCTTGATGAACTTTCTGCATTTAATAATGCAGGCCATGTCAAAAGAGAAAACATTGACACCTGCAGCTACCTCCGAACGATCCTTTCCTCCATAAAACCTACTCTGGATTATCTGGAGATCACACTTGAAACAGATATTCCGGATTCATTGCCATCGATGGCTCTTGACCGGATCCGTGTCCGGCAGATGCTTCTGAATCTTCTGAAAAACGCATGGGAAGCCGTTCCTATTCCCGGAGGAAAGATTTCTTTTTCTGTCATTCCGGAAAATTCCGGCATCCGCATTGATATCCGGGATAACGGATGTGGAATCTCAAAGGAACAGCAGGCTACGATATTTCAGCCATTTTTTACAACCAAAGAATCCGGGACCGGCCTTGGCCTTGCTGTTTCAAAACAGATCGCTCAGGCACACAGTGGAGACATCACGCTTGAGAGCGCTCCCGGTCAGGGAACTGTTTTCCATATTTTTCTGGGATGATAAAGAATTACAGCGATCAGGAAACCACTCAACAAACCGCCTATATGCGCTACGTTATCCACGCCTTCACTTGCAAATCCAAAATACAGTGAAAATGCGGCCATGATCAGCATCTGTCTGACAGTCAGATCCGCCACTCTTCCTCTGTGCCGTATGATCACATAGATCATACCGCCCATGACTGCAAAAACAGCTCCGGAAGCTCCTGCAGATAAAGAAGCGTTTCCTGCATACATATCAAAAAACAAAGAGAGCATATTTCCGCCCAGACCACCAAATATATAGATCAGAAAAAATTTTATCTTTCCTGTTACCGGTTCCAGCCTCTGGCCAAGCACAAACAGAACCAACATATTATTGATCAGATGCGGCGCACCAAAATGCAGAAACATACTGCTAAACATCCGATACCACTGTCCCTGTTCCAGGATCAGCGGTGCATAAGCAGCACCGCATTCCAGCATATGCTGCCCGTTCTCCGAGCCGCCGGTAAATTCCACCACAAGAAAGATCAGCGTATTTATGAGGATCAGTAAAACTGTCACAGGTTCTTTTTTTATTTCTTCCAATTCCGGCCTCTTTCCACAGCGGTTCCGGAAATATTTCCCATAACTCGCTGTTATAATCTGAAAATTTGAATTTATTTCATTATTTTAACAGATTTTCATCAGGCGGACAACCTACGGTCCCATATTAATACGATACAAAACTGGATTTTTCGCTCTGTTATTTCAAAAAAATATAACGGGCCTGTGCAAAATCGACTTCATCCTCATCCTCCAGCAAATAATCTTCTCCTGTTTTCAGAAGCTGTCCATTTACAGAAGTCCCATTTCTGGAGTTCAGATCTGCCAGATAATATGCCCCCTCCCTTTTTCGGATCTTGGCATGGATCCTGCTGACAGTTGGTATATTGATCACTGCATCCGCCGCAGTTTCCAGTTTTCCGATCACTGTGATATCTTTTTCCAAATAAATGGTAGCCAATTCCCCCGGTTCCCGGCTCACTAATGTAGCAGGACCTTTGGATGCACCTGCCGAAAGAACTACTGTTTCACCAAATCCATCTAAAAAATCTTCCGCTTTTGTCGGGATATTTTTTTTGATCTTTTCCAGTTCTTTTCTGCTGTCACCGGCATTGCTCCCTGACAGCGTACCAGATTCTTTCTGATCTTCAGAATATACAGCTGCCTCTTTTTCCGCCGCACCATATTTCTGCTCAGGCACCGGCGTATCCAGTTTTTTCTTTTTTCCACAGACTTTTTTGATCAGAATATAGCTCAGCATCCCCAGTATCATTGCTGCAAGAATTCCCAGAAGAAAAATTTCTTTGCTTATTCTTGGAATATATCCGCCGGCCATTCCTGCCGTAATTCCTAGAAGAAGCACCAATGCTGCACCAAATCCAGCCACTGGCTTCCATATTTTGTTTGTTTTTCGCTTCTGTGAGTCCGCTGAAGATTTTTTCTGTTTTTCATTTCCGGACACACTGGCTCTTTCCCAGCCTTCCACCTGCCACAGATCCTCTGCTTTTTCCTCCTCTGTCATCCTGTTTTCTTCCTGGACCACTGTTTTCTTTTTTTCATATGAAGAAAAATCTTCCTCGTCGCTGTTACATATTTTATATAACTCTTCCTTGATGTATTCCAGATGAAAGCTGTCCTCCAGTGCACGTCTGTATACATTATATCCCAACATGACCGCTTTTCCGTCTTCATGATCCAGCTTTGGAAGGATATACTCCGCAAGACTCTGAAACTGTTTCTGTATTTCCCCATGAAATCCCGGAAGATAACAAAATCGGACACTTTTTCTTTCCGCATCCAGATAGATATATTCCGGTTCCAGGATCAGCTGACAGGGATTCAAAAGATACTCGGACATTTCTTCCATGATCTGTATAAATCCTCCCAGTATCACCTGAAGCGACTCCAGATCCATCTTTTTTTCCTCAAAAAGCGCAGTCATGGAATGCCTGGAAGTTATATCATAATACACCATGAATTTTCCGTCGATTCCCTGTATCCGACACTGAAGAAGATCAGGCACAGCATTGGCCACGATCATCCTTACCTGGTAAGAATCTGTATCGATTCTCTCATCTCCTGTCAGGATCAGATAATTATGATTCATATCTCTTTTATATTCCGTTCTCATTTTATGGCGTCACCTCTCCCAGCATATCCACAGTTCCTTTTACCTTGCGAATCCATCCCACAGGCCGCAGAGGCTTTGCCTTACCACTGACTTCCAGCTTCCATTTCTGCCCCAGGAACCCGGCAGGTACTTCCAGTCTGTAAGTTACTTTCACAGTTTTTCCTGCATTTGTCTGCATGCTCAGATTCTCTCCTCCCGGAAGCCCGATATCTCCCAGCATTCTTCCCTGTATATCCGCCTTTTCATATATGTTCCCTTTCTTTTTATATCCTTCCATACTGCCGCTGACTGCTGCCTCATAAGCTGCCGCAGTGAGATATGCTCTGTCATGTACAAAAAAATCCAGATACAGCACTCCGATCAGTATCATAAGCACCAGAGGCATGAGCAATGCAGCTTCTATTGTAAAGCTCCCCTTTTTTATTTTTCTCACAAAAATATCCCTCCCAAATATCCGATCAGCAGAAACGGTACAAAAGGAATTTCCTCACTTCGACTCTTTTTTAGCATAAGATACTCAATGCCTGAGTAGATTCCGCACAACAATAATGCACCACAGAGGATCCCTGCCAGTTCTCCGGCTCCCAGCACAGAGCCCATTGTCAGTATCAACAATCCGTCTCCAAATCCGACCATTCCTCCGCTGATCAAAGCGGTCAAAATTATAAATACTCCGATTCCCATGGAAATAATCCCTGCCGGCCAGAGAAGCCCCTGCCTGATCCGCCACAGGATCCCGCCTGTCAGGAATATAAAGAGCACCGGTAAACAGATTTCTTTTTTTCGGATATCTGTCCAGGTATTAATTACAAGAAGTACAGTCATGCAAATTTTTACACTGCTCATGATCTCTCCCTTCAGCCACATCGTCCGCAGGCACTCATTTCACCGGAAACCTCAGTTTCTTTCACCATCCGTACAGATCGTTTCAATGCGCTGCAGCTTTCCCTGTTATGAAAACGGTTACTCTTTTTTGTGATATATACCACTCCGGCCGGTTCCTGCCCACGACTGCACAGCTCACAGGCCTGATACTTTTCTCCATATGCATTTTTTAAAGCTTTAACCGAAGAGCCTGATATCTGCTGAACAGACAGATTCAGATAACTGCACCCCAGTTTTCTGTGATACACACTTCCTGATTCTGTCACATACACCATAGGCTGGCTTTCCACTGTATCCTTTCCATTTTCGTATATCACACCATTCCACGTATGAACCTTTACCGTATTATGGAACCATATTTTAGGAAGCGGGATCAGACCGCCTATGGGCTGATAGGAATATACGTCCGGCAATGTGATCGTTTCTGTACCTGAACCGCCGGCACCATACGCATACATACCTGCTTCCTTTGCTTTCTGGCACAAGCCGGTCAGATGCTCCGTCTGTACCTTGTAAATATCCATAAAAGAAAGCAGCGTGAGCACTCCGAAAAAAAATAGAGGCAAAGCCATCGCAGTCTCCAGAGTGAGACTTGCTTTTTTCAGAAAGGTGCACAGGGATACTTTTCCAGAAAGCGTTTTCCGGCTTATCGGGGAAAGCAGGAAAAAAGCTCTTCGAGAGCGCCTTTCTCTTTTTTGATCCAGTCTGTTTATCTGATTTTTATCTTCTTTTTCTTTCTGAAAAAGCATCCCTGTACACCTCTCTTTCTATTCATACGCATACTGACGTGTAACTGTAAATATTTTCCGTCTGTTTGCTTTTACATCTGCAGACGCTTCCATGGCAGTGATGCAGTGATCCATCTGAAAACCCGGTCTTTTTCCCTTTTCACGTACAGAGCACTCGATCATGTCCATTCCTCTCAGAACTTTATCCTGTTTTCCTTTCGCCATAAGCAGAACCTGAAGATAATCCTCATAAGACATTCCATTCCCTGCATCCTTTCTTGAAGAATCCAGTTTGTCCAGGATATTGGGCAGATTACGCAAAGACAGCTGCCAGTCTGAGGAGTTTTTTATAAGAGGTACATGTCCTCCTGCAAAAAGTTCCCGGACATCCAGAATACTCTCCGCAAATGCCCAACAAAAGATCAGTGCCGCTTCGATCACTGCTGCCGCCGGTGGGATCAGAAAACCTGATGCAATCGCCAGCGCCAGTGTTTCGACCTGTATCCGTTTTCCACCATCTGAAAGCAGATACGCCATGTTAACCCCCTGACGGATCACCAGAAGTTTTCCTGCCACGGACTTCAGATTTTCCCGATCACTGTTCTTCCCTCCAAGAATATATTCCACCTGATAATTCAACCCCGCCGCTGCCGGTCTTCGATAATTTCCCAGTTTCTTTAGCAGATACTGTCCAAACAATATTCCGGACGTATACGAATTATCGGATCGTATATCCGTATCCAACATTAGTCCTGTCTGGAGCTTTCTTCCGGATGTAAGGCTTTTTCTGTCTGTAACCGCATCCGATATTCCCCGTTCGGATGGTACTACCAGATCAAGAAGTCCCATTTTACGGACTCTTCTGATGATTGGAATAGGATTTTCCACGCTTTCATCAACACCGCCGGTAAAATCATCCCCATTTCCTCCATTTCCTGCATCCGAAAAATCTCCCTGTTTTTTTTGTTGTTCCTGTTCTTTTTTTGCTTCTTCGCTCTTCTGCGCGGCGTCCGTAATAGCAGAATCATAGGAATCCAACGTTCCTTTATTTTCTGCCTGTTCTCCTTTTTTCTCTGCATCCTCTGTCTTCTTTTCCTGGTCCTTCAGTTTTCCGAGAAGAGTCTGTACCCCCTGGCTTCCCAGAGTTTCACGCATATACTGAACAGCCTGCTGGTAAAAAATCTCGCCTTTTCCGTCGCTCAGAAGCTGATAACCATTGAATCCGCCCTGGAGAAGCTCCAGTTTCTGACTGTTCTGTTTCAATACAGGTTTCATATAAGTCTGAAAATCATCATATACAGAAGCCATATCCAGTTCTTCTTTTCCACCTGCATACAGTGCAAACAGCTCATAATCTTCCAAAAGCGTTCGGTCATACTGTCCAAATAAGGAATATAAGCCAATATCCATACTGTTAAGTATCTGTGTCCTGGCAGCTGCCATGCGTACAGATTCAATGCTGGCACACACAAGAGAAAGAACCAGGCTCAAGATCAGAGCCAGAAAGATCGTAATGCTGCCTTTTTTCACATTTCCTGCCAAGGGGTACCTCTCCTTTCCAAAACGAAAATATCAGCAGATATCACCGTTTTTTCTTATTTTCAGATCGTATTGCTTTGTTTTGTGATTTTTGTAAGGATTTTTTTAACAAGTGCTGTAAGCTGTTCCTTAAAGATGATGACCAGACTGATCAGAACCACCAGAATCAGGATGATCTCCACAACACCCACCGCATCCTCTTCCATCGCAAATTCTTTTACATACTTCCACATATTTTCATTTGTCACCTCACATTTCCTTTCTCTGTTCTCCAGTCCTACCCTCCGTAAAAGGAAAGGCATGCCGGCAGCATGATCACCGCCATCACCACCAGGAGCATCAAGACCATCGGAAGAAGCAGTTTTGTTGCTGCTATATCTCCCAGCACTCTTGCTTTTCTTTTTCGCTCCTCCCAGGCTTCCACGGATTCCTTTTCCAGCAGATCGGCCAGATACCTGCTTCCTTTCTGGAGGTTCTGGATCAGTAGTGTTGACAGAGTTTTATACTTTACCTGTCCGCACCGTTCTCCAAATCTCCGGTAAGCCTCTGCTTCGGAAATCCCACTGTCCATCTCATAACAGGCTACTCGGATTTCTTCGTAAGCCTCACGTTTTTTACCATCTTCTCTCTTTCCGTAATCCAGTGCTATTTTCTGGAACGCTTTTCTGGCAGTTAAGCCTGCCTGCACCAGAAGGGTAAATTTCATGATCAGTCCTGGGTAATCCATCAGCATCTGTTCTCTTCTTTTTATCTGAGCATTCTGTTCTTCCCGTTTTTTTGCAATGACAGCTGCTGCCGCTGCTGCCAGACCAAGAGCTGAAAGCAGGTTTCCTGTTTTGTCTTTTGGCTGCTCCCATTCAAGATGTTTTCCATTCCATTCATCTGGAAGATAATAGTACTGCGGATCGTTTTTTTTCTGATTATATTGTACGATCATGTCCTGCAGCTCTTTCTCGCGCTGCTGTTCTTCGCTAAGTTCTATTTCCGGTTCTTCTTCGGATCCTTCTGTTTCTTTTTCCGGCACCTGCACATACAGGGAACCGGCTTCTTCTCCGTCTACAGATACTTTGAATTTCTCTTCATAAGCACCTGTCTCCTCTTTTTCCATACGGTATCCGGATGAATAAACCTTATCTCCGCCACTTTGAAATGTCAGGAGCATACCGATGATATTTCCGGTAAGCGCTATCCGTATAAACAGTTTCTTTTCTTCCGGATTTCCGGCTTCCGGAGGCAGCCGCCCCATTTTTCCTGCCAGAAACACCCCAAGGATCACCATAAATATCAAAATATGTATCCACATTATCCTCACCTACACTTCTATGTCTACAATCTTCACACCCAGCCAGTAAGACAAGCCATAGATCATCATGCAAACTGTCATGGCACAGATTCCGAAAGGATTCCCATAAAGTACATCCAAAAATCCCGGCGAAGTCAGTTTCAGATAGCAGATGATACCGGCCGGCATGATACTCATAACCATCTGTTCCGATTTCTTTGCGGCCAGCGTTGCCTCGATCTCTTTTTTTACCTCAATCTTATCACTAAGCATTCTGGCTACTTTCTGGATCACCTGCGTCATATCCCCGCCTGTTCTTTTTGCTGTATAAAATACTGCTGCAAAATTTTCAATATCTTCCACTCCGCTGCGTTTTCCCAGATCCAGGAACAGCTCTTCCACCGGAACACTCAGACGCAGCTGGCTTTCGATATACCGAAATTCATCTAGGATATCACTTCCCTTTTCATAAAGTCTCCCCAGATCCTTTACACTGGCACGCACCGCATTCTCCGCGGAATAGCCGGCCTGTACCGCCACATTCATGGCCGTCAGAGCATCCCGGAACTGGTAATTCAGCTCCCTCTGCTGCCGTACAGTGCATTTTTTCCTCTGCATTTTCAGAAAAAGCACTGGTATTGGAAGCATAAACAGCAACACAGGAAGGCTCTGATAAAACAGATAGTCGGCTGCAGCGCATACGGCAGCTCCCTCCAGAAGATACTTTGCGGTCTCCTTCCCCGTAAAATGATACATCCTGTAATCTTTCCTCGTAGATCTCCATTTCTGATTCTTTCCTTTCCGCTCTTTCATAGTCTGATTCCTGCCCGTTTCATTTTTTCACAATGCAAAAGTTCTCCGGTTTTTACAAGTCCCTTTCCTTCTTCCCAGCGATACAGCGGCCTGGTCTGGATCTCTCCGTTTTCAAATCCACATACTTCTGTGATTTCCAACAGCTTTCTGCTTTTATCCCGCATACGCCCGAGATGTACCAGAATGTCTACCCCGGAAGCGATCTGCCTTCGGATTGCTTCCAGGGGAAGATCGATCCCCATCAATGTCATCGTTTCAATTCTGGAAAGCATATCCTGACTGCTGTTTGCATGAAGTGTTGAAAGGCTTCCATCATGTCCCGTATTCAGGCTCTGCAGCATATCCACTGCCTCTCCTCCACGGACTTCCCCTACAATTATCCTGTCCGGCCTCATTCGAAGGGCTGACCGGATCAGATCTCGGATCGTTACTGACACCGCGCCCGCCATATTGGCCATTTTTGCCTCCAGACATACCAGGTTATCAATTCCCCGGATCTTAAGCTCCGCATTATCTTCAATGGTGATCAGGCGCTCATCTTTTGGAATATATTCTGTAACAGCTCCAAGGAATGTTGTTTTTCCACTGCCTGTACCTCCACCAATCACAATAGAATATCTTGCCTGAACAAGTTTTTTTAAAAACTGTGCACATTCTTCGGTGATGCTTCCAAAAGCGATCAGTTTTTCCATTGTGATAGGATCATCCGGAAAACGACGGATCGTCAGGATCGGACCATTCAGAGCAACCGGATAAACCACTGCATTCACACGTGCTCCGTTTTCCAGCCTTGCATCTACAATGGGCATGGACTCGTTGACAACCCGGTTACAGCGCCCTACGATCTGCTGGATCACATCCTCCAGCTTCTCTTCTGACGTGAAGACCTTATTCCATCTGGTCAGTTTTCCTCCCCGTTCCACAAAAATATGATCCGGACCATTTACCATGATCTCCGTAACACTTTCATCATCGATCAGTTCCTGCAGAACATCCAGCTTGCGCACAGAACAGAACAGCTCCTGTCTGAGCTCTACTTTCTCCTTCAGTGAAAGAAACAGTTCCCTTGCCTGAGTTAATATCAATTCATCGATCACCCCCAGGATCTCATCATCGGACAGCTCTCTGGAAACATCCAGCTGTTCCATGAGCAGATCATACATTTCCCGGAATTTTTCTCTGTTCATGACCGCTCCTTTCTCAAAAGTTCACGGATATAATCTCCCAGTTCACTCCAGACCAGCTGTTCTACGTAAGCGTCAGAAGAGATCCTATCCATATGAAAGGGCAGATGCACCTTTTCTGTTTTTTCCAAGATCTTTTCTTTATTCCAGATACGCAGAAGATTTTCGAATTGTGTCACCTTACAGACAGAAAGTGTGTCATTCAAAACCGGCATATAGATTTTTCTGCACATTTCCAGAAGCCGGAAATCCTCATCTCCATTTTCTCCCATATCCAGGATCAGCACTTCATAGGAACTGTGAAGTACGATCTCCTGCAACAGCTGCTCCCAGTCTTCCCAGTCCACGGTCCGGATATCTGAAGGTGTTCTTACAGGCGGTATAAAATCCAGATTGTTTACTGTCTGGATCATTCCGTTCATTCTATGGATCAGGTTTTCATTTCCCTGGCGAACATAATAAAACAGATCACTCAGATTAGCCGGAAATTTTTTCCCAAGAAGTTCCTCAAAACCAGAATAGGATTCCAGATTCAGATAAAGAACGGCACGTTCTTTCGCCAGTATCTGTCCCAGCGCAAGTGCAAAGGATGTCTTCAGACATCTGCCAAGAGGAGAAAAAACACCGATGATCTCCATTGTCTTTTTCAACACAGGAAAAGTTACCGGATCAAGAGACTTCTCTTCTCCATAGCAGGCCATCACCTCCCTTATCACATCTGAGGAAGATTGATATTTATACACGCTTGAATACTGATCCAGTTCCGGAGGATGCACACCCTCTGAAAGAATGATGATCTTTCCGATGCCAAGGTCACGGACTTCTTTTCGCATTGCTTTATCGGAAATCAGCAGCAACTCAATATGATTTTCTTTTCCGTAGGCAATGAGACTTTCTGCCGTGGTAAATGCCTGGATCTCAAACGGAAGATTCTTTTTCTGGTTCAGATAATCCATAAAATTGAAAGCATAATCCACCTCCAGATCACAGACTGCAAATATGTTTTTCTTCAATACACACCTCCTGCATAAAGCACCGCACTCAAAAATATGGGTACCGTAAAATGAAAGTTCTCCGGAAAGCTCATCCCCTTTCTGTAATAAGGACGTATCTCACCGGTACAGTAAAACTCATTCATATACTGATATAAATAAAGGAATCGTCGGCGGATACCGCCTGTAGAAATAAGAATTGCCAGAGAAATGCCTGCACCTGCAAGCAAAGAATAAACAATACATTCCATAACTGTCCGCGGCCCCATGATTCCGCCAAGTGCGCACAGAAGCTTGATATCTCCGGCACCGATCATATGGAATATAAAAAGGATTCCCAAAAGAAGCACCGGCACGGCCACTCCTGCCAAAAAGATCACTCCACCTTTCGGCCCGTTTTCTGTGATCTGGATCAGGAAACCAATCATAAAAGAAAAAAGGATCCATCCATTGTCTACAGATGCATCTTTAAGATCCATCCAGACCGCCATCGCAGATATCACCACGGATAATTCTCCATAAAGAAACATACACGCCCCCTTTCCTTCTTAAAATATATGTTTATTCAGTTATGATAAAAATGGGATTTCCCGCCTGACCTGGCGGTGATCGATACCAGAAGATCTCTGGTGAAATTAATTATAGAATTTCAGGAGCATTTTGTCCAGCATTTTCGTTCGACAAATTCTGACACGAATTTTGCTGTCATCTGCTCCTGAAATTCTTTTTATCTTTTTATTTTTTATCGTTTTATCTTCTATGATCCTATCGGATCTTTACTCCGTCCTTGATCACTGCTTTCAGTTCCAGATCCTGATCCAGCAGTACCACATGAGCTTTTTTACCTGCTTCCAGAGATCCGTACTGTTCTTCCACACCAAGGCTTCTGGCCGGATTTATAGTCGCGCAGGCCACGGCTGTTTCCAGCGGAAGATCCATCTTTTTAACAACTGTACGCATACAATCCATCAGATTTGTGGCAGATCCTGCGATCGCACCGTCAGATACCAGCGTGGCAAGTCTTCCCACAACCTTAACATCCAGTCCGCCCAGTGTATACTGGCCGTCCGGCATACCGGTAGCTCTCATACTGTCGCTGATCAGGATCATCCTGTCAGCTCCCATCATCTGAAAGGTAGCTCGAACAACAGACGGATGGATATGGATCCCGTCACAGATGATCTCTGCCATAACATCCTTATTATCAAAAACAGCACCTACGACGCCTGGTGCACGATGCGTAAACGCAGGCATTGCGTTATACAGATGGACTGCATGGTTTGCCCCTGCTCTGCATGCTTCCATTGCTGTATCGTAATCTGCATTGGTATGTGCCAGAGAAACATTGACCCTTTCATGAACTTCCCGGATAAATTCTACTGCATGCTCACTTTCTTCAGGTGCAATCCCTATAAATTTTACCAGACCTTCCGAGGCCTTTAAAAAACGGTCACAGATTTCCACATTACATGGCAGGATATTTCTTGCGTCCTGTGCCCCTTTTTTCGCCGGGCTGATAAAAGGCCCTTCCATATTGATCCCCAGAAAATCCGCCTTACGGCAGTCCTTTGTTTCTTTTTTATATTCTGCTGCTGTATGGAGGATCTGCTCCAGTTCCTCTACCGGTAAAGTCATAGTAGCCGGTGCGATCGCTGTAACTCCTACCGATGCCTCATATTCCGCGATCCTTCCGATCGCAGCCTTGTCTCCGTCGCAGAAATCATCTCCCTTGCATCCATGAAAATGCAGATCGATCAGTCCCGGAATGGCGTAGCAGCCTTTTCCGTCCAGAACATCCCCGTTAAGCTGCGGCGCATCCTTTTCTTCATAAACCTGTCGGATCTTATCCCCATCCAGGATAATCCCGCCTTTTACAAATGCTTTGTCCGGTGTAAAAACATACACATTATCAATGATCATAGTAAAACCTCCCAAAATCCCCATTTGTGATCATAAACAAAAAAGCAACCAGAAACATGTTCTGATTGCTTTCAGTTAATAGCCAGTACGGGAATCGAACCCGTGTTTCCGCCGTGAGAGGGCGGCGTCTTAGCCCCTTGACCAACTGGCCATATTCTTTTGTTTCTGTCGTTTGATTTCGTTTTTTGTTGTTTCCCTCAACCGACTTCGTTAGTATATAACACTTTCTTTCAAAATGCAAGTACTTTTTTTAATTTTTTTAAAAAATTTTCATGTTTTTCACGTTTATTCGTTTTTTACCCATTTTCCGGTATTTCGTACGCTTGACCACTGCTGGTGTAAGTGCTACTATCAAAGCACCAATACGAAAATAATCGACTGCGGATAATGATCCGCCCGGTATAACAGAAAGAAGGAATTGGATGACTCGCATTTTGTGTCTCGGAGACAGTATCACAGATTGCGGACGGCTTTTCTCCGCAGATCCTCTTGGAAAAGGATATGTGAAGCAGCTCTCCTGTCTGCTTCATAACACAGATCACCGATTTTCCATTGAAAACAGAGGTATTGATGGTTTCACCCTGGAACGGCTTCTTCAGAACACAGATTTCTGGCTGGAAAGCTCTGATCCGGATATTGTTACCGTCCTGATCGGGATCAATGATGTGGGGATCATGATGAACACCCGCCGTTCATCTGCACAACAGCAGGATCTGATGAACAAATTTGTCACCCGTTATGAGCTCCTTGCAAAAAAGCTATCCTGCACAAACTCCAGGAAACGAACGCTCTATTTCCTGGAACCCTTTGTTTTTCCATGGCCACGCTGCTACGCTTCCTGGGCTCCCCTTCTTTCACAGATGTCCGTGCATATTAAAAAGATCAGTCAGGATCATGGCGTCGTTTTTCTCCCGCTGCAGAACGATCTGGATCAGGAAGCTGCACGGTCCGGGCCTGCATCAATAACTTCTGACGGTATCCATCTCACACCACAGGGGCATCAGATCCTGGCAGATAAACTTTATAAATTGATCATATCAGAAAGGTAATACTATGGAAACAACGATCAAAAAAATCGAAGATATGTCACTGAACGCATGGCCTTCCCATAAAATGGAACTTTATGACGGATGGATCTTACGTTTTTCTTATTTCTATACGCACAGGACCAACAGTGTGGAACAGTTCGGAACCTCCACACTTCCATGGCGCGAAAAAATCCCCTACTGCGAACAGGTCTATAAGCGTCTGGGAACTCCTGCGATCTTTAAGATCAGCCCCCTTGTATCCCCGGATTTTGACTATATGCTGGAAAACAGGGGCTATTCCGTTCAGCACATAACAAATGTTATGACTGTAGACCTGGACAATGCCGTTCTGGATGCGCCTGTCACCGATGTGCTTTTTTCCAATGAAATTCCGGATTTCTGGATCCACAGCCTTTTTGACTTGAAAAGAACTACAAATCCGATCCATCGAAGCGTCGTTCCTTCCATGTACCGTGCCATTCTTAAGGAAACTGTCTGCGCTTCCATAACAAAAAACGGCGAGATCATTGCCACAGGTCTTGGAATCCTGGATCGCGACTACATCGGTATCTATGCCATTCATGTGCGTGAAGATTATCGCCGCAGAGGATATGCCCGTCAGATCTGTACCGGTCTTCTCAATGAGGGCAAAAAAAGAGGCGCCAGCCACGCTTATCTTCAGGTGGTAAAAAACAATACTTCCGCAGAAAAGCTTTACAGCTCTCTTGGATTTCAGTATTCCTATACCTACTGGTTCCGTGTTCAGCCTGTAGGAACACGTTTTCAGTAAATGCATGGATTTTCCGTAAATCCCTGTAGAAATCAAAAAATCTTTTTGCTATAATACCCTTAATATGTATAAAATCTTTCCTGCCTTCATATACTGATCCTTATCAATCAATAAGGAGACTGATCCGATGAACGATCCGCAGGAAAAAAACACCCAAAATCCCTATCATATTTATTACGATAATTATCTGGATACCAATGCCTGTACTGAATGCACGGGTCTGATCAACCATGGAATCGACAGCCGTGAGCAATGGGATTCTTTCCGCCAGATATTTGACTTTATACCGGCGTCGGAAACCCATGATCTTACAGATAAACAGGACTGACCGTTATCCCGGGTCGGAGGACACAAATGAAAAAACTGTCTGCTGCATGTATGATTCTCGGCCTTTCCCTTTTTGCGGGAGGCTGCAGCAATGATCAGATCGATGATCATATTATTTCTCTTCAGGATAAAATTTCAGACGTTACTGCTTCAGATTCCACAGAACAGGAAGATCAGGAGCCTTCCACGGAAGAACGTGTTTATATGGATGAGCTTACCGGCACACTGCTGGATTTTGACGGTACACACCTGACGATTTCCAGCAATGGAGAAACCTATGTATTTGATGTTTCCCAGACAAGGCTTGAATGCAAATACGGCGTTGTATCCAGTGATCAGGTCAGTGTGATCTACCAGGGACAGCTTTCCGGAACAGATATCAGCGCCATTTCCCCCATCAAAATAACCGACAAATATCATAATGAAACTCCTCTGGAGGACCGCACTTTAAAGGGCAAAGTGAAATCACTCACCTCCAATGCCCTTGTGATAGTTACAGAAAAGGGAAATACCGTAACCTTCCCTGTCACCGGTGTCAGACAATACTACAAAAAAGGCATCAAGGCCGGCAAGTGGGTCTATGTCCATTTTCGCGGTAAATTCATCAACGAAACACTCGTGGGTGACAAGCAGTATGACGGCAGTTTCACAAAAGTGATCAGTGTCTCCGATACGGATCCACTGAAAGTACCTGCAGCAACTCCTACGCCTTCCCCTGAACCGAAAAAAAAAGAGCAGCATCTCCGTGCAAAGATCGTAAATGTCAGCACCGGCACAATGACTGTCATTCCGCAGACCACAGGATCGGAACTGACTGTTTCACTTTCCTCGGTTCCTGTATATTTCAAAGGAGGAATGGCTCCGGGATCTTATGTAAACATTATCTATACCGGTAAATTTAATGGTGAATCCACCAGCGGCATGAAGATCCGTGGAATCACCGGGGAGGATCCGGACATACTTTCAGTACGCAACATTACTTCTACTGTAACCGGCACGATCCTGGGCACAACCGCCAATACCGTGCTGCTCCAGACATACGACGGCGTAAAGATCCTCTGCAGCCGTGAAAACGTTCCGGACCTTTCCTCAAGCGGAATGGAAGAAGGTGCCGATCTCCGGGTTACTTTCAACCCTGCGAAATCACGCACCTCCAATATTTATACCTGTATTAAATTCGAAGACCCGTGACAGAAGATGGTACGGATCCTTTTTTCTCCATCTTCCATCCAGCTTCGTACTGCCTGCGTATCACCCAGTATATCAAAAAAAGCTCTGCTTTCATCCTGTACACCCTGGCCGTGAAGAACCTGATATGCACCGGCATCGCTTCCTACTGCCACATGAACCTTCTTTTCAAAAGCTTTCTTCAGATTCTGCTCGCCTGTCTTTATAATAGATGCAAGGATCGTATCTTCAAATCTGCCGCATCCTTTAAGATTCCGCACAGTTACAAGTGTCGGAACCCACACGCTTTCGCTGTCTGCCAGCATGGAAATCGTCTCATCATCCATATAGTTCCCATGCTCAATACTGTCAACACCAGCCTCCACTGCTGCCTGTACGCCATAGCATCCATTCGTATGGCTCATCACGGCAAATCCCTCTTCATGAGCAATATGTACCATTTCTTTCACATCCGTTGCTGAAAGCGGCGTTCCCGTAATTTTCCCGTGATCTGCAAAATCCAGAAGCCCTGTAGTCATGATCTTGATAAAATCCGCCCCTTCAGCGGCAGCTTCCAGAACTCTTCTGTGATATTCCTTCATGTCTGAAAAGCTTTTTCCAACGATCTTCCCGTAATGACCCTCTTTATAAATGGCAAAAACCGGTGTGCGATAGTCAATTTCATATTCCGGGGCCAATCTGGCAGCCCGTTTTGACACACCGTAATGATCTCCTCCGTCTCTCACAAAACGGATTCCTCTTTTCCGGTATTCCTCAAAATGAGCACGGATCAGTGTATCCCGGGGCCCGTTTTTCTGTGTCTCAACGGCTTTCCGGTAATCATAGCCATTGAGAAATATATGTGCATGACATTCCCCAAACATTTTCATCACTGTTCAAAAAAGTTTCGGATCTCTTTCTCAGATGCCTGCACCGATCCCTGTACAAAGAACGGCTTTCCGCCTCCGCGTCCGTTTAATTTCGCATTCATCTCTTTTGTAAACTGACGGAGATCGCCATCTTTTTCACCTATTGCATACTTGTAGCTTCCGTCTGCATTTCCGGAAAAAACCGCACAGCAGCCCTGGCAGGTCTGTGTCACGGCGTCTGCAAGCTTCCGCACACTGTCTGCATCCATTCCATCCATAAAGATGAGAACGCTTCCGCTTCCTGCATAACGCTCTGCCTCTTTCCGGCACATGTCGTCTACCAGCTGCCCAACCTGTCCTTTCAGTCGGAAATTCTCTTCCTGAAGGCGTTCCACTGCCTGCGCAGTCTTATCCATTTTTGCGGAAAGCTTTACAGAAATCTGGTGGTTCTGGTCATTGACCATGTTCAGATAATCCAGCACACGTTTTCCGCAGATCATCTCAATACGGACACCTTCACGAAATTTTTCCACGGAAAGAAGTTTCACCATTCCGATCTCTCCGGTATGTGTCACATGAGTTCCGCAGCATGCACAGATATCCACCCCTGGAAATTCTACGATCCGCACCTGACCGGTGAGCTCTTTTTTGCTTCGGTAGTCGATTTTTTCCAGTTCCTCCGCTGTAGGATATATGATCTTTATCTGCGTATCTTCCCATATCTTTTGGTTTGTTTTCCGCTCGATCTCAGCAAGCTGCGCCTCATCCAACGGGCCATTCAGATCTATGGTAATGGTATCGCTTCCCATATGAAAGCCTACATTATCGTATCCGTAAGCCTCGTGGATCAGTCCGCTCACCATATGCTCACCGGAATGCTGCTGCATCAGATCAAATCTTCTTGCCCAATCGATGCGTCCCTGTACTTCTGTTCCGGCTTCCATCGGCTGATCTGTATAATGAAGAAGTTCTCCCTCCTTTTCATGCACTTCCTTTACTTTCACATCGTTGAGATATCCGGTATCGCTTGGCTGTCCACCGCCCTCCGGGTAAAAAGCGCTCTCATCCAGAATGATATGAAAGCCTTTTTTTGCTTCTCTGCACTCCAGGACTTTGGCTGTAAATTCTTTTTTATATACATCTTCATAATATAAACGTTTCGTCTCTGTCATTTGTCTCATCCTTTCTGCATCTCTGCTTTGACGACTTATAGTATAGACCAAATTTTCTCTCCCCGCTATATAAAAGCGGCATTTATCCAATGATTTACATATTTTTCTATAAAAGCTGAAGGCTTTCCTTCAAGTTCCGCGTTATAATAAATGAAGCGGGAAGAGAAGGGAGCTGATTGCATTACACGGGAAGAATATCTGGAATATCTGATACATACATACCAAAACTTAATATTTTCCATTTGTCTGAAATCGGTGGGCAATCCCTTTGACGCCGAGGATCTGACACAGGATGTTTTTCTTTCCGCCTACAAAAATCTCTCCCGTTTTGATGGCACCTACGAAAAAGCCTGGCTCAGCAAGATCGCAGTCAGAAAATGTCTGGATCATCTGAAAGCAGCCGGCAGACGTACCATTCCCACAGAGGACACCTATTTTGAACAGCTCCATGATAAAGAGTTTTCCCCGGAGGAGGCATTTCTGGACAAAGATTTCAAGGATCGGATCCGGCATTTATGTTCAGCGCTGAAAAGCCCCTACAGGGAGGTTGCCCTTGATCATTTCTGCGAAGAAAAAACCGCCGCAGAAATTGCAAAAGCGCAGAATAAAAATATCAAAACAGTCCAGACGCAGATCTACCGGTCCAGATCTATGCTGAAAGCACTGCTGGAAAGGAGTGATTAGATGCACATACCACAAGATGAATTACAGAAATTCCAGGACGGAACCATGAATACGGATGAAATGATCCATTTTCTGGAGCATATGGAGCAATGTGACTTCTGTCTGGATGAACTTCTTCAGAATGAAGATGCCGCTTCTGAATATGCTCCATCCTATCTGCAGGATGAAATTCTGAAAAAAGCAGCTTCTCCGGAAGTTCAGGCTTCCAGAAAAATACATGAAACTGCTTATTGGATGAAGCTTCTCTGTGCAGGCTTACGGACTGCCGTAGGCATGGGTGTTGCGCTGATCATGCTTTTTTCTGTATCTCAGACAGATTTTACGGCTCTTCATCCTTCACCGGAAACAAAAGTTAAGATTTCTTCATCCCTTGACATTGGTTCCGGCCTAAACCAGCTTTCCATGCAGGTAGGTTCCCAGCTCAGTGAACATTCTCAGAAGATCAGTAATAATCTGAACGATCTTACGAATAAAATTATAAACGGAGGCAAGTAAATTTATGAAAAAACAAAAACATGGTTTCTGGGTATTTATCTTTTCCCTGATCCCCGGTGCCGGGGAAATGTACATGGGATTTAAAAAACAGGGACTTAGCATTATGCTGCTGTTTTGGGGATCGATCGCACTGGCATCCATAACCGGTCTTGGATGGCTGGCCATGTTTCTCCCGGTGATATGGTTCTATAGTTTTTTTAATGTCCATAATCTGAAATCCCTGTCAGAAGAAGAATTCTACTCTGTAGAGGATAATTACATTCTTCACATGGATCAGTTTTCCGGTGATATGGGAAAATTCTTACAAAAGCATCAGAGTGCAGCTGCATGGGTTCTGATCCTGTTTGGTATCTGCATCCTGTGGAGTCGTTTCACAAGTCTTCTGTACTTCATTGTACCGAATAATATGGCCGACTATGTATACAATATCTGCAACAGCCTTCCGCAGATCGTCATTGCTGCAGGTATCATTGCTGCAGGTATTTATCTTCTTACTCAGCAGAAAAAGAAACTGAAACAGGAAACCGAAACAAAAGATGAACATTACTGGGAACCCTATCGTCCATATCAGCAGCTGACAGAAAAGCCTGTTCATACTTCTGATAACTCAGACAAAGATACAGCTTCTTCCATTACTGATCCGGAAAATACCGAATCTGATCCTGCTTCATCCACAAAATAACAGAGAAAAAAAAGATCCACTGCCAGTTTCCTGACAATGGATCTTTTTATATGATTTAAATTTACTGCTTATGTGTTACTTTAAGACGTGTCATCGCTCTCGCAAGTGCCATCTGGTTCATATGATACTCCTGGATGCTCTGTTTCTGACGAAGCTGCTCTTCTGCACGTTCCTTTGCTTCCTGAGCACGGCGGATATCAATCTCGTCCGGACTCTCTACGCTGAGGCAGAACAGCTTGGCACGGTTATTGATCATCTCAACAAATCCGCTGCTCACAGCAAACACATACTCATTACCGTCAGCATCCTCAAAACGCATCTCACCGGGAATGATGGCAGCTACAACATTCGCATGATGGGCAAGAAATCCCTGCTCACCATCCACTGCCGGGATAATAAGCTTCTGAGCACGTCCTGCATAAGCCAGTTTATTGCTGGCATATATTTCCAGGCCAAATGTCTCACTCATAGCTGCTCCTTACTGCCGGTTCTCCTCGGCTTTTGCTTTTGCAATTACATCATCAATGGTTCCAACATTAAAGAATGCGTTCTCCGGATAATCATCCATCTCGCCGTCAATGATCGCCTTAAATCCGCGGATCGTCTCTTTCAGAGGTACATATTTACCTTTGATACCGGTGAAGTTCTCAGCTACATGGAACGGCTGGGAAAGGAACTTCTGGATCTTTCTTGCACGGAATACTGTCTGCTTATCTTCCTCTGAGAGCTCCTCCATACCAAGAATAGCAATGATGTCCTGAAGTTCTTTATATTTCTGAAGGATCTCCTGTACTCTACGTGCAACCTCGTAATGTTCCTCACCAACAATATCTGCCTCCAGGATACGGGAAGTAGACTCAAGCGGATCTACGGCCGGATAAATACCCTGCTCAACGATCTTACGGGAAAGAACGGTTGTTGCATCCAGATGGGCAAATGTTGTTGCCGGAGCCGGGTCAGTTAAGTCATCGGCCGGTACATATACTGCCTGTACAGATGTAACAGAACCTTCCTTGGTAGATGCGATCCTCTCCTGAAGCTCACCCATCTCAGTTGCCAGTGTAGGCTGATATCCTACTGCGGACGGCATACGTCCAAGCAGAGCGGAAACCTCAGATCCTGCCTGTACAAAACGGAAGATATTATCAATGAAAAGAAGTACATCTCTGTGCTCCTGATCACGGAAATACTCTGCCATGGTAAGTCCTGTCTCAGCAACACGCATACGTGCTCCAGGCGGCTCGTTCATCTGTCCGAACACTAAGGCTGTCTTTTCAAGAACACCGGATTCCTTCATCTCTGTCCAAAGGTCATTACCCTCACGGGAACGCTCACCGACACCGGTGAAAATAGAATATCCACCATGCTCGGTAGCGATATTCTGGATCAGCTCCTGGATAAGGACTGTCTTACCAACACCGGCACCACCGAACAGACCGATCTTACCACCTTTTGCATATGGAGCAAGAAGATCGATAACCTTGATACCTGTTTCCAGGATCTCAACTGCCGGTTTCTGCTCCTCAAATGAAGGCGGATCACGATGGATGACCCAATGCTCCTCACCGTCCAGGGAATCACCGCCATCTACGGTATCTCCAAGAACGTTGAACAGACGACCAAGTGTTTTATCTCCAACCGGAACCTTGATACCGCTTCCGGTAGCTGTTACTTCTCTGTCTCGCTGCAGGCCCTCGCTGGCTCCCAGCATGATGCAGCGTACGATATTATTTCCAAGGTGCTGGGACACCTCCATAACGCATCTCTTACCGTTGTTCTCGACTTCAAGGGCATCCTTGATATCCGGAAGCTGTCCGTCTTCAAAAACAACGTCTACAACAGGTCCCATAACCTGTACGATCTTACCTTTATTCATAGTCATCACTTCCTTTTTTGTGCTTTAGCACCGCTGATAACCTCTGTGATCTCCTGGGTGATCGCAGCCTGACGTGCACGATTATACTGAATGGAAAGATCCTTCAGCATCGCCTTTGCACTATCTGTAGAGGACTGCATTGCTGTCATTCTCGCACTGTTCTCACTGGCATATGCCTCTACAAGACATCCATAGATCACACCTGTAAGATAGTTGGGGATCATAGTATCCAGAAGTACATCTGCAGACGGAGATAACACGATCTCCTCCTGATAAATATCTGCCGGGATCTGACCCACCTTAAAATCAGCCTTTTTCAGCGGTAAAAGCTGCATATTCACATTTTCCATTGCCATCGCATTCAGCATCTGTGTATAGACAATGTGAATTTCATCCAGCTCTCTTTCAAGAAATGCCCGTACGATCTCTTCCGTGATAAGGCGTGCTCTGTGCATAGTCGGCTTCTGCACGGTATAATGAAAACCGCCGTCCATATCCACATCTCTCTTGCCGAAATACTGACGCCCTACCATACCAAGGACATACAGCTTGTGATGTCCCGGTACCTCTTCCATGAAATCTTCTGTCATTTTCTGTACATTATGATTGTATGCACCAGCCATACCTTTATCACCTGTAATGACAATGGTACCTACCTTTCTTTCATCCTTCGGAACAAGATGACGCTCACTGAAGAAAGGATGCTGGATGTCCGGCATATGACGGAGGATCCTGGCAATGGCAGCCTGCATATTATAGAAATATGGTTCCGTGTCCTGCAGGATCTTCTTGGCCTTCTGCATCTTGGAAGAAGAAATCATGTACATCGCATTGGTGATCTTCATGGTGTCCTGAATGCTTTTCATACGAGTCTGTATTTCTTTTGCATTTGCCATATCAACACCTACCTGCTCTTATCTCTGAATTCTTCTGCCGCCTTTACGATTTTCTCTACAAGCTCATCAGAGAGCTGCTTTGTAGTCTCGATCTCTTTGCCGATCTCAGGATATACATTATCAAAGTACTCCAGAAGATCCTTCTGATATTTCTTGATCTCTTTCTTTTCTACATCTACCATCAGCTTGTGAGTCGCAACGCAGAGAGTAATTACCTGCTGATGAAGACTTAACGGGCTGCAGAGCGGCTGTTTCAGAAGCTCCATCAGACAGCTTCCGTATTTCAGCTGTGCAGTTGTAGCCTCATCCAGATCTGAACTGAACTGGGTGAACACTTCCATCTCTCTGTACTGTGCCAGGTCGATACGTACACTACCGGAAGCTTTCTTCATAGCCTTGGTCTGTGCAGCACCACCAACACGGGATACGGAAAGACCAACATTGACTGCCGGACGCATACCTGAGAAGAACAGATCACTTTCCAGGAAGATCTGACCATCTGTGATGGAAATTACGTTTGTAGGAATGTATGCAGATACATCACCGGCCTGTGTCTCGATGATCGGAAGTGCCGTAATGGATCCGCCGCCTGCCTCTTCACTCAGACGGCTGGAACGCTCCAGAAGTCTGGAATGAAGATAGAATACGTCACCAGGATATGCCTCACGTCCCGGAGAACGCTCAAGCAGAAGTGACAATGCACGATATGCCACTGCATGCTTGGAAAGATCATCATATACGATCAGTACGTCTTTACCCTGATACATGAAATACTCTGCAAGAGCAGTACCAGCATAAGGAGCAATATACTGAAGCGGTGCACAGTCGCTGGCTGTTGCGGAGAATACGGTTGTATACTCCATTGCACCGTATTTTTCAAGATTGGAAACTACCTTTGCAACGGTAGAAGCTTTCTGTCCGATAGCAACATAGATACAGATCACATCCTTACCTTTCTGGTTGATGATCGTATCGGTTGCGATGGATGTTTTACCTGTCTGTCTGTCGCCGATGATCAGCTCTCGCTGTCCACGGCCGATCGGGAACATGGAATCAATGGAAAGGATTCCTGTTTCCAGAGGTACAGTTACAGACTTACGGTCGATGATTCCAGGAGCCGGGTTCTCGATCGGGCGGTATTCCTCTGCCTGGATCTCTCCCTTTCCATCAATAGGCTCACCAAGTGCGTTCACGATTCTTCCGATAAATTTATCCCCTACCGGAATACCTGCCTGCTTGCCAGTTCTGGCAACCTTGGTGCCTTCCTTGATTCCTGTATCCTTTCCGAAAAGAATACATCCCATGCTGTTGGCACGGACATCCTGTACCATACCTTTCAGACCATTCTCGAAGGTCACGACCTCACCGTACATGGCATGATCGATGCCATAAACAGTTGCGATACCATCTCCCACGGAGATGACAGTGCCTACTTCCTGGTCCTTGCTGATTTCGTCATAGTTCTTTATTTCTTCCTTGAGAATCGAAATGATTTCATCTGGATTTATTGCACCCAATTCAATTTCACCTCCGGGTTAATTTCTGTTTCAGTTTCTTATAACGTCCGATGAGGCTCCAGTCGTACTCACGATCTCCTGCCCTGAGAACAAATCCACCTACAAGGCTTTTATCCTCTGTAAGGGTAAGTTCCACTTCTCTGGCAGAAAACTGGCTACGGAGAAACTCCTTCATCTTATTTTCCTGCTCTTCGGCAGGACGTGTTACATAAAGAAGCTCTGCCTTGAGAATTCCTTTCTGTTCCCGGCTGTAAGCATCATAAGCTTCAAGGATCTCTCCGATTCTGTCAATCTTCTGATACTTACACGTTACTTTAAGAAAACTCTTCATTTCCTGCGGAAAAACCCGCTCTATTACCTGTTCTTTTTCTTTGAGGGAAACAAGTGGATTTTCAAGCATCTTACCTATCTCAGGTGTATTCTTAAAAATCCTTCCTGTTTCGCAGATTGCCTCCCCCGGGACAGAAAGACCGTATAATGCTTTTGCATAATTAATGGACGTCTCTGTCATGAGGATCACCTGCTCCTTCTAAAAACTGGTCATATAGGGACATATCCTGTGCTTCGTCGTTCTTTTTTCCCATGATTCTGGATGCTGCATCCATTGCCAGCTCAGCCACTTTGCCTTCCATCGCTTTCATAGCAGCTTCCTGCTCAGTGCTGATATCTCTTCTTGCTTTCTCAAGAATCTGACCAGCCTGATCATTAGCTCTCTTCACGATGCTGTCTGCCTGTACTTTTGCCTCGTCCTTAGCCTGCTCTACAATACTGAAGGATTCCTCCTTCGCAGATTTCAGTGCATCCTCATACTGTCCTTTCAGCTGGTTTGCTTCAGTAGTTGTCTTCTCTGCTGAAGCAAACTGCTCATCGATCATAGCTTTTCTCTTCTCCATAACACCAATGATCGGGCCAAAAAGGAACTTCTTCATTAAAAGATAAAGAACGATCAGGTTTATAATAGTAAAGACAAGGTTGATATCAATTTTAATCACCTGGTCCACCTGCCTCTCTTAATCCTGAATTAGTATCTCGTCTTTACCTATTAGCCAAGCATGATGATGATCAGAAGACCGATTACGAAACCGTAAATAGCTGTTGCCTCTGCAAGAGCACATCCAAGAAGAAGTGCTTTACTGATCTTGCTCTCTGCCTCTGGCTGTCTTGCGATAGCTTCTACTGCTTTAGATGTTGCAAGACCGATACCAATACCTGCTCCAATACCTGTAAGAACTGCGATAGCTGCACCAATTGCGATTAACATAGTTTTTTCCTCCTGTAAAATACAATTTTTTTCATTTTTAGATCAAGCGGATCTTCCGCTTCACTACTCAATTGCTTCCTTAATGAACAAGGATGTTAAGAATACAAATACATACGCCTGTATGAATCCGTCGAAGAAATCAAAATACAGGCTGAATGGTATGGGAAGAATGGCCGGACAAACAAACTCCAGCAGCTTCATAACTACGAAGCTTCCCAGAACATTACCGAACAACCGCATGCAGAGAGATGTAGGTCTGATCGCTATTTCCAGAATGTTGATCGGAAGCATGATCGGAACCGGCTCCGCAAAGCTTTTCAGGAAACCCTTCAGTCCCCTTTTATGAAAGCCTGCATACTCGATCAGAATAATGCTCATCAGCGCCAGCGCAATGGTAACATTCATGTCCTTCGTTGGTGGTGTAAAACCAAATACGCCTGCGATATTGGCTATTCCGATGTAAATTACGGTTGACATCAAATAAGGCACATACTGTTTGCCTTCTTCTCCAAGGATACCCATGAAGAAATCCTGAAGAAAACTTACCCCGGTCTCCAGAAGCAACTGCTTCTTACCCGGATTTTCCACACTGAGATTCCGAACTAAGATCAGAGACAGAATCACAAGAACCGCCATGATGACCCATGTGACTACCACGCATTCTGCAATTGGTATTCCACCAAACGCCGGAATGGTAAAGGCTGTCTTACTGTTTAGTTCTTCTGCCAGTGTACTTGATAAATCTCCCGTTTTTCTCCCTCCTTTTCTCTTGGCGCTGATCGTATCTTTTTATAATTGGTATGACCACGCCTTGTAGTTGACTTTATTTTACTCCGCATTTCCAGAATGTCAATATTATTTTTGCCTGTTTTGCACAAAAAAGAATCTGTTTTTTATACAAAATATACAATTCATTTCAATTAACCTTGATCCGACTTCCTGCGTACAGATACTTCTCCATAAGAAAGCAGGGTTTCTGAACCATCCTGTTCTCTCACAAGAAGCCTTCCATCTGGTGCTATGGATTCTGCATAAGCTTCCCTTGTACACTGTCCGTCTGTGATCACGATCATGTTTCCAGGAATGATATTATTTTCTGTATATTCTCTGGAAAGTCCCGGAGTCTCCACTTCCATGAGAAGCTGATTGACGATCTCAGCCACAAGAATACTGCAGTTTATATGCTCTGCGTCATTCCTGTTTTCAAATAATGCTCCAGCCGTTTCCTGTATATCTTCAGGAAACCCATCTTCCGGCATATACAGATTCAAACCAATTCCTACAACTGCAAACTCAATGTTCCCGCTTTCAAAGTCTGTAACAGCCTCTGTCAGTATCCCACACACTTTCTTATTATGAAGATACAGATCATTGACCCATTTGATCCCAAGGTCGATCCCGCAGATTTTCTTCACTGCACGGCACACTGCAGTTGCCGCAGCTGTAGTGATCAGGAGTCCTTCCTTCAGAGTTCGGTCAGGTCTTAGAACGATACTCATATAAAGTCCTGCATTTTCAGGAGAATAAAAACTTCGGCCTCTTCGGCCTCTTCCGCTTTTCTGTCTGCGCGCCAGTATCAGTGCACCATGACCTGCTTCTCCTGAAAATGCAGCCTCCTTGGCTGCCCGGTTTGTAGAATCCAGTTCTCTGTATATTTTTACAGGGACATCCGGATGATCGAGGTAAAGCCGTATTCCTTCTTCCGATAAACGGCTGCCTCCTCGAAGCACATAGCCTTTGTTTGGTCCAGCTTCTATGGTATATCCCTCTTCACGAAGGGATTTCACAGCTTTCCAGATGGCTGCCCGTGTGCAGTTTAGTTCTGCTGCTGCCGCCTCTCCGGATATCAGTTCGTTCTCGTGCTGCTCCAGAAGCTTCAGCATTCTTGCTTTTACAGTCATATCTTCACCGTCCGTATTCTGCCTGAAATGGCAAAATTTATTCCCTCCTAAGAGTCGAAAGCATTATAGCACTTAAACATCGCGATGTCTATTATCTTTTTTACATATGCTATCTATATTATTTTTATATTTCAGATACAGCTATTATATGATTTTTCTCATTTTTGTCTGTTTTCATTTATTTTTTTATATATTATTTCTGTTGAAAACCTGCAGACTCAGGAGTGAATTTTCCTGAATCTTTATTATATACAGATTTTCTTTATCATATATTTATCATTTGTAATTAGAAAGACTTTTCTCAAGAAATTCCCGGTACTTATCGCGAATCTCATCCGGTGACGCGATCACCGCATCCGGGCCAAGACTGGCTATCCAGCCAAAGAACTGGTCACTGATATTTACACGAACCAGTGTTTTGAAATGTTCAGGATCCTTCCTGTGTATCATAATATCTCTGCCAAACCGATCCAGCACCACCCCGATCAAGCGGTTATGTGCTTCCAGACATATGGTTACTTCTCTGCCGCCAAACATCCCGAAGGTCCTGGATGTCAGCTCCCCTATATCATAATTCTCAAAAAATTCTCTGCCGCGTCGCACCTCCTTCTCTATACGGATCTGCTGGAGCTTATCTACCTGATACTGCTTAACCCTTCCACACTTCTCGTCGTAAGTGATCAGATAATACTCCTCATTCTGCCATACAAGTCCCCAGGGACTGACCGAATATCGTTCTCCCTCATTCTCCGGACGCAGCTTCTTCTCCACAGTCCATTCACAATATTGAAAAGAAATCTGCCTGTCCTCAGTTAATGCACGCTGGATCATATCAATACTGTAATACACATTCTCGTTTATAGTCCGGATACGATTCTCTGCAAATCCCTGTCGCCGCAGCTGTCTGGACTCATAAACACTGGCAAGGCTCTCCAGCTTCCTGATCAGCTGTCGGGATTTCCCATTGGTGATACATCTGGAGGACTGTACTGCATCCACCAGAAGTCTCAGCTCAGGAAGCTCAAATTCCCGACTGGCAAGATAAAAACCGGCCGGGTGCTCCCGACGGTTCAGGATATCCATTCCAAAATTACGCAGGGTTTCAATATCATCATAGACAGTCTTACGCTCTGCACTGATCCCCAGACTATTCAGATAGGCGATCAGCTCCTTCACGGACATCGGATGCTCTTCGTCCGTCTGCTCCAGAAAAATGCGCATCAGATATAAAATTTTAATCTTCTGGTTAAAGACCCTTGGCATCCTTTCTCCTCCGTTCTGCTACTTGTCTGTCAGTGATGCTACCACTGCAAAATATAATACCATGAATGACAATACAACAGCAACGATATCTGCTCCGCGGAAATCAAAATTAAACAGCATCGCCCCGCCAAGCATGATCTCCATTGTAAGAAGTGCGCCCAATACCATTGCCATTCCTGAGGAAAGCTTCTGTCTGCCGCAATGTCCGTTCTCAGCTTCCACATATCTTCCTTCTGCCAATACTGCCTTCCTGCTGCTCTCTGTATTCCACATAAGATCCATCCTCTCTGTCCTATGTTCGTCTCACGATTTATCGAACATATTTTCCAAACATATTTTCTGTATGTTTGCATTATAGCTCATTTTTAGTCCAATAAAACGGTACAAATATGGTTTTTCCGAACATTTGTTTATTTTATACAAAAATATGTTCGCCTTTAAGATCCACAAAAAAAGCCTGCCGTAAACGACAGACTTGTAAAATGTAACACTTTGAAAGGGCATTTGAAATCCTATGATATCTGCTTTTACATCATTCCCGCAAACACAGACGCTCCTACAACCGTAAGCAATCCGGCTACGGCAATGGCAAGGCTACTCATAGCTCCTTCTACCGGGCCAAGCTCCATGGCTTTGGCTGTTCCGATAGCATGGGCAGATGTTCCAAGTCCAAGACCTCTTGCGATCGGCTCCTCGATCTTTGCGATCTTGTAGACAACCTCTGCGAGCATATTTCCCAGAACTCCTGTGATGATGATCACAGCAACGGTGATGGTCACGATACCGCCAAGCTCCTCGGAAACACCCATTCCGATAGCGGTTGTGATAGACTTCGGAAGCATAGTGACATATTCCTGATGATCAAAGCCAAACAATTTCGCCATAAGCAGAATGCTGCAAAGCCCGGCCAGCGTTCCGGAAAAGATCCCGGCAGCCACTGCCTTGAGATTTTTTTTCAGCAAATGGATCTGCTCATAAAGGGGCACTGCCAGACAGACTGTTGCCGGGGTCAGCAGATAGCTGATATATTTTCCACCTTCATTGTAATCATCATAATCAATATGGAAGATCAAAAGAACACCGATAACACAGATGATCGAGATCAAAAGCGGATTAAAGATCGCCATTTTAAACTTCTTTTTCAGGATCAGACCGATCTCATAGGCGATCAGACTTATCATTGCTCCGAAAAATGCGGAGTTTTTTATGAATTCCATCATTTTTCAGTTCCTCTCTTTCCCATACGAATCACTCCCTGTGTTACTTTTCCTGTTACGACCATTACGATCACCGTGCTGATAAACGTCATGATGAGAACCGGTACACAGATCGGTTTCAGAGTACTCCAGGCTGTGATCAGTCCCGCACCAGCCGGCACAAACATCACCGGCATGATCTCAACCAGAAAATCTGCCGCACCTTTGACCTGATCCAGCTTCAGAATACCTGTGAGCAAAGCCACCAGCATAATGATCAATCCATAGACACTGGCCGGTACCGGAAGCGGAAGAAAGGTTTTCAGTAATTCTCCAATGACGGAAATCAACAGGATGATGCTGAACTGCTGCACATGCTTCATGTTGCATCCCTCCTGATTCATGTAAAGCGCATATTCATATTTTGCTTTACTGCATACTCATGAACGCAGCTGCGTTCACAGTCTGCGCTCAAACGAATTTTTCAAAAGTGGTAAGACCACTTTTGTTTTAAACGTTTTTTTATTATACGCTACAAATCCAAAATTACAAGGATTGTATCCAATAAAATACAAAAAATCCTTTTATGCATCAGCGTATTCCAGTAATCTACAGAAACAGATCTGCATAAAAGGATCTATAAACAGGGTTATGATCATTTCCTGGAATTTTCCGCCAAAATGATTTTTTCCACCTGATATTTGCCATCCTCCACAGTCATCACCGCCATGGTAACCTCTCCGCCAAAACGGCTTCTTCCACAGCTTCCCGGATTCAGCCACAGTCTGCCATCGATCATCTTCTCAAAATATTTGTGAGTATGCCCGAAGATGACCACCTGTGTGTCCCCCAGCTCCCACACAACGTCTTTTTTGTTATGGACCATAAAAAATTTCACGCCGCCAATGGTAAAGCTTAGACTGGTGCGGAGATTTTCCGCCCAGTCTTTATCATTATTTCCACGGACCACATAGAGATTCCCCATGGAACGCAGTACATCCAGGATCTCATCTTTATTGACATCTCCGGCATGAAGAATGTATTTGCAGTCTTTTAAGATTTCCAGTACCTCAGGCCGCAGAAGACCGTGAGTGTCTGATATAATGCCGATTTTTTCTTTCATGATCTCTATCCTGCTCCAATCCTTTATCATTATCGCCTTTTACCTTTTGCAGCTCACGCTATGACCGGCAATACTCTTCACAATACATAAATATTTAACAGCTGCTTCTTTTCACACTATTTCAGAAATTTTCTTAATTGGATCAAGCCGATATTCGCAACCCCGCAGAGGACTTACCTGATTCACTTAAAACAATTCTATTTTTCCATATTCTCCGTCAGATCCCGGTTTCCGCACCACTTCTCCTGCACGGAGCCGCCGGATGCCTTCCGCCAGAACTTCTCCGCTGACTTTTCGGATATCTTCCGGCGGAACCTCTCTCAATATGGTAAATTCCGCACCCAGTCTTTCAAGCATCGCCTCGTACTGTCCCTGAACTTTTTTGCTTGCCGTGGAAAATCCCATGCAGGCGGAGATCACCTCCGGCAGCGGCATCAGGCTTTCATAAGGACGGCCGCTTTCCGGCATGGCCGCTGAACTCTCATCACGGTCAGATAACTGCAGGATCCGGTGATTCACACCCATAGTCAGCTTCTTTCCGCAGACCGGGCAGATACCGTTATACATCTCTGCTTCTTTCGGGCTCAGGCACACGCCGCATTTCCGGTGCCCGTCAAAATGATATTTTCCTTCTTCCGGAAAAAATTCAATCGTCCCTTCAAGCCCCTTTCCGTTCTGCACTGCATCCCACAATCCCTGATAGGAAAGCTCTATATCCAGAAGATCCGCTTCCCTTCCCAGCTTCGACGGTGAATGTGCATCCGAATGAGACACCAGCTGATAGCCATCCAGCGCCGAGATCTGCCAGTTCATCGCCGGATCTGAAGAAAGTCCTGTCTCCAGGGCATGGATGTAAGGTGTCAGTTCTTCAAAGCATTCTTCTATGGTATCAAATCCGGACTTCGCCCCGAACAGAGAAAAATGTGGGGTCCAGATATGCGCGGGGATATAGATACCCTCCTCACTGACCTCCAGCATCAGTTCCAGAAGATCATGACAGGGTAGCCCCAAAATAGGACGTCCGTCTGAATGGATATTTCCGATCTTTTCCAGCCTTGCGGCAAAAGCATCTGCCTCATTGAATCCCGGAAGCAGGATCAGGCTGTGCACCTTCCTGGTTTTTCCGCCTTTTTTATAGATGGAACTGATCTCACCGGACAGTACGAACCTGGGTGCTTTTCCCGGATAATGCGCTGCCTCCGGCAAAACATATTCCTCTTTCAGCCGGAACAGTCCCTGTTCCGCAGGGATCAGCTTATCCTTCAACTCCTGCCGCCAGATGGGATGTGTCATATCTCCGGTTCCAAGGAGTGTGATCCCTTTTTTCCGCGCCCAGAGATCCAGCATCTCCGGCGTGCCATCTTTGCTGGTTGCCATGGAATATCTGGAATGTATATGCAGGTCTGCGATCTGTTTCAAAACTTTTCCTCCTGTATCATCTTTTCCTCTGTCCACATGTACATCCTGTCTTTTTTAACAAAAACGCAGACAAAGAAATTACCGTCTTCTTTGTCTGCCTGAATGACCGGATCGTATATAACTCACCAGAAATCTATCTGTAACATGATCAGATATCTTTATAATACGATGGTGATATCACATCATACTCCCTGCAGGAGCATCCGTTCTCATAGCTGTCACAGCAGTCACAGTTGGAACAATACATATGCGCGTCATTAATATAAAATAAACCGCCGTACTGCATGGAAGTGCGCTGATTCTTGGATTTCTTCTTGCTGTTGTCGTAGTAGGCTCCGTTGGGGATCATCATATTCTCCGGGGAGAAGCTGCTGAAATCAAAGAAATGGGATTCCGTACCATGATGTGGTACCTTGATACACCAGTAATGCTCATGAAGCGGAATCCTCCCATCATAGTTTTCTGCGATCATCCTCATGTACTGTGGCTGTACATCTCCGGTAAACAGAAGATTCAGCTCTCCGTCGCCGGTATTTTGAAATGCCAGACTGATCTTGTGGCGGAACTGACGCAGAAAATGCCCCTGTTTTTCCGCACTTTCCAGAAGTGCCTGAAATTCTTCGGTTGCCTGTAATTCACGGAATTTCTTTTCCAGCTTTTCCGGTTTAAGGCGACGTGCTCTCTCTTTTTCGGCTTCTTCCGGAGCCTCTGCTGTATCCTCAGCTGCTGCGCCTGTATCTTCCATTATAAGCTCCAGCTTCTCCTGCGTATATCCTTCGTTTTCCCCACCAGGCTCTGTCTGTCCTGTCAAAGAGCGCTCGGATCCCTCTGTATCCTCTTCCACCAAAGATGCCTCAGACAGTGGAGCAGATTTCTGCTCTGCTTCCGGCATCTCCTCTGTCATGGACAGGAACAGCTGACGTACCTCCTCCGCAATGTTCACAAGCTCGGTCATTGCGTTTTCATGATTCTCGATCAGGGAATTAAATACGTCCTCCGTTTCCCGGCTGACTTCACTGAGATCCGGCCAAAGCGCTGTATATTTCCCCTCAAACTCTGAGCCTCTGGATAAAAGGTCGATCTTTACCCTTCTGGCGCAAAGAGCTTCTGCAAGGGCAAAAAGGCTGACACGTCTTCCGGGAAGACTGGCCTTTTTTGTCACATCCGCAAGGAGCAGAAGCGCCAGTGTGTATTTCATTTCCGGACCGGAAAATACATCCGGAAGATAGATCTTTTCAAATTCGTAGGCATCTCTTCGGTAACGCATCATATAAAGCAATCCGGAAACATGGTCCGGATGAAAATGTGTCAGTAGCAGATTTTTTTTGCGGATAGTGGTAAGGTCTGAGATGATCACATCAAAGACCTCTCTCCGTGGCCGCCCTTCGATCTTGCTGTTGGCTGCCCCGAAATCCACAAGCAGGCTGCTTTTTCTGTCACGGATACAGAAACAGTCTCCGAATCCCACATTGTACATTCGTATTCTCATTTATTTTTCCTCTGGTTTCTTATTCAGCTGACCTTTGTTTCTGCAGCTGACTCTTCTTTTTTCTTCTGTTACTGTCTTCATTTCTCAGAACCAGATCTGCATATCATACCAGGTTGCTCCGCCATGACAGGAATCTGCCACACCCAGCTTCTTCAGTCCGTGGCTCTCATAGAATGGGATCATATGCTCCTTGCAGGTAAGGATCAGAGCTTTTTTTCCGCGCTCTTTCGCAAGCTCCTTGAAATATTCCACAAGCTCTCCGGCGATCCCCTGATGACGGTATTCCGGGATCACATTCAGTCCGAATACCGTCTGGATTTCCCCGTCCTTTCTGTGAAGCGTGATATCATGATAAAATTCATCCGGGAGTACTGGTTTATCTGTGGTTCCTCCGTTGATAAAGCCTACGATCTGCTCATCCTTTACTGCTACAACGAAATTCTCCGGGAATGCTCCCATACGTTTCACAACTTCCTCATGACTTGCTGCCTCCGCAGGTGGAAAACAGATTGCCTCGATCTCTGCCAGACGGTCCGCCTCACCGGGATCTGCCAGTCTGATCTGTAAATTTTCTGCCATTTTTTGTGTTCTCCTCTATATTTATTCCGTTTTCATCCGGTTTCGATTCTTTTTTAATTATATCGGGTGAGGGAAAATGCGTCAACGTGTAACCTGCAAAAAAGCCCTCAGTATTCGCACTACTGAGGGCTTCGTTCTTTTGTTTTTATCTGTCATTATCACAGCACCGACCGGATCAACTGCTCCGTATACTCTGTCTTCGGATGCTCAATGATCTCTTCCGGTGTCCCTTCCTCTTCCACATGTCCGTCATGCATCACGATCACCCGGTCGCAGAACAGCTGGACAAGGGCCAGGTCATGGCAGATAAAAAGAAAGGACAGCTGGTTTTCTTTTTTTAACTTCTGAAGCAGCTCCATGATCTGTTTCTGCACAGTCACATCCAGGGCGCTGGTTGCTTCATCACAGATCAGCACTCTGGGTTCCACAGCCAGGGCTCTGGCAATAGCCGCTCTCTGGCACTCCCCTCCGCTGACCTGATGGGGATACCGATCTGCATATTCCGGAGTCAGTCCGCAGGTAAGCAGAAGCTTTTCCACACGGTTCCTGGTTTCCTTCTTACTTATCCCCATATTCCGGAGACTTTCCCCGATTCCGTCCCCAAGAGTGCATCTGGGGTCAAAGGATTCTGCCGGTGTCTGAAAAATCATCTGCATTTCCCGGTAGATTTCCCGGAGATTTTTTCCCCTTGCATGTGTGATATCCTTTTCCATGAGAAAAATTTCTCCGGCGGTGGGTTCTGTCAGATGTGTGATCATCTTCGCCACAGTGCTTTTTCCTGAGCCGGATTCACCTACGATTCCTAATACTTCCCCCGTTTTCAGAGAAAAGCTTACGTCTTCTACAGCCGTGAAGGATTTTTTACCGGTGGTGAAGCTTTTTTTCAAATGATGTACTTCCAGAATATTTTTATTTTCTGTCATCATCTGCCTCCATTTCCGGTACCTGTACGTTTCAAACGAGGTACCGAACTCATAAGCTCTTTTGTATAGGGATCCTCCGGATCTGTCAGAACCTGAGCTGTTTTTCCGTATTCCCTCACCTTTCCGTTTTTCAGTACCAGAACCTTATCTGACATTTTTTCCACCACACCGATGTTGTGTGTGACAACGATCATGGCTGTTCCGTATTCCTTACGCATCAGCAGCATTTCCTCAACCACCTGTTTCTGTATGGTTACATCCAGGGCACTGGTAGGCTCATCTGCCAGAAGAAGCGACGGATTCTGCAGCATGGAAATACAGATTCCCACACGCTGATTCATACCGCCGGACAATTCAAATGGGTAGCTTTGCAAAACACGTTCCCCATCCTTGAGACCAATCTTAGCCATCATCCGGACGGCACGCTCCGCACATTCCTTACGGCTGATCCTTTCATGCTCCCGCATACTCTCATAGATCTGATCGCCTACGGTGCGGATGGGACAAAGGGCTGCTCCTGAATCCTGAAAGACCATGGCGATCTCAGGACCCAGAAGTCTGCATAATTCTTTTTCCGGCATATCCACCACATTTTTTCCTTTGTACCAGATATCCCCTTCTGTCACCGTGCCTTCATTTCCCAGAAGTCCCATGATTGCCTTGATGATGGTACTTTTTCCGCTTCCGGATTCGCCTACCACCCCCAGGATCTCCCCTTTATTCAGTTCCAGATCCACATCATGTACAACCGGTTCTCCGTTGTAACAGATCGTCACATGCTCAAGCTTCAACAATAATTCCATCTTATTTCACTTCCAGATCTGCCGTGATCTCGTAATAATCACATGGGTGAGCAGTCAGCCCTGATACATTTGACTTTGACACAAGTCCCATATTCAGATGAGAAACAAAGAAATACGCATCATCATCCAGAATGGTCTGCTGTGCTTCCACAGCAAGCTTGCCTCTCTCATCTGTATCAAAGGTCTCATGCAGCTTCGCTACGATATCATCAAGATCCGAATTGCTGTATTTGCCATAATTTTTGGCAGCGTCAGATACAACTGTACTTGTGAAGAAATATTCCGGATCGCCGGTAGGTGCAGTTGTAAGCGAGCTTACATATACATCAAATTCTCCATTCTTTGCATACGTCGCATGGTCTGCTGTATTGTTGACATCGACCTCAATTCCGATGTCCTTTAAAGTGGACTGTGCATATTCTGCAAGCTTAGGCTGTTCCAGACGGGTTGGATAGGTCAGCCATGTGATGGACAGCTTCTTTCCGTCCTTATCTGCATAGCCATCTCCATCCGTATCTGTCCATCCGGATTCTTCCAGAAGCTTTTTCGCCTCTTCCGGATCATAGGACGGTGCCTTTACTGCATCGTTTCCATAGGAAAAGCTGCTTGGGAAGGCTCCCACTGCCGGAACACCTCGTCCTTCCATGATCACACTGCAGAAGCCGTCCTTATCGATTCCCATCTCAATGGCTTTTCTCACATTCTGATCCTGCATCAGTTCAGACTTCATATTAAACTGTCCGAAGAAACATCGGCTTGTTGCTACAGAGCTGATCTGATAGTCCGGATTTCCGTCAAAAAGCGCATAGTTATCATACTGAAGTCCATAGGTTCCCTGTATATCGCCTGTCTGTAATGCTGCTGTCAGGGCACTTCCGTCTGAGAAGGATTTTACGATAACGTTGTCTACCTTTACATCTCCGCCCCAGTAATCCTCATTTTTTACCAGCTTGATCTCTGTAGGAGATACCTCTGTTGCAACATAAGGGCCTGTTCCTGCCACATTTGCAGAGCCTCCCTCTCCCTGTACGCCATAATCCATATCAATGATAGCACCATATGGATCACCGAGATAATTGATCAGTGCCGGACATGGTTCGGAAGTATGGATCGTTACTGTCATTCCATCTGCTTCGATCTTATCGATCTTCATATCGTAAGGTGCACGGTCATGGTTTGCGATCAGATCCTCCAGGCATTCCTTTACCGCTTCTCCGTCCATGGTTCTTCCGCTGGAAAATTTCACACCATCACGAAGGGTGATCTTTACTGTATTATCGTCTGTAAATTCATAGTCTGTAGCAAGCCATGGCTCTACCTCCATGTTGTCATTGTACTTAAACAGTGTTTCTCCTACGCCATAACGAAGACAGCTCCATCCGGAATAATTGTCGTGAGGGTTTAATCCTGCATCTCCCATTTCTTCACTATATCCGGTAGTTCCGTAAACAAAGGTAGTTCCTTCACTCTTTTCTTTGCTTTTTGCTGCTGCCGAAACTCCTGTCATGCTCATGACCATTGCCGCTGCAAGCACTGCTGCCAGAATCTTTTTCTTCATAATCTCCGCTCTCACTTTCTCTGTTATGTTTATTTATAAGTGCCTGTTATCCTTTTCTCCTGTTTCGTTCCTTCGGATCCATATAATCCCGGATCGTATCTCCCAGAAGATTAAAGATCATTACTGTAATAAAAATCGCCATTCCCGGAGCAAGTACCATCCACGGTGAAATCTGCAGCATACTTCTTCCATCGCTGATCATACTTCCCCATTCTGCCATTGGAGGCTTTACCCCAAGCCCGAGAAAGGAAAGTCCTGCCAGCTCCATCATCATGGTTCCGATATCAAGAACTGACGTAACAAGGATGGGGCCTGCGATATTGGGAAGGATATGTTTGAGCAGAAGCTTTCCTGTACTGCTTCCGGAAAGCTTCGCCGCCATAAGATATGCAGAGTCCTTCTGAGTCAGAGTAAGCCCTCTGGCAAGTCTCGCAAACTTCGGCCAGCTGATCACTGCCAGGGCAATGATCGCATTCTGGATACCGCCTCCCAGAACACCTGCTACTGCCAGGGCAAATACCAGTCCCGGAAAAGCCAGGAACAGATCGGAGATACGCATCAGAACGGTATCGGCTTTGCCGCCCTTCCAGCCACAGAAAATACCAATAGCCGTTCCTGCCACAGTGATCACCGCAACCAGGAGCAGCGTTGCATAAATACTGGTCGTACTTCCTATGATCACACGGGAAAACATATCTCTTCCATAACGGTCTGTCCCGAGCAGATGCTCCGGTCCCGGCGGTTTCTGGGCAAGTGCCAGATCCTGGACATAAGGATCATAAGGGCAGAGATATTTTGCAAATGCCGCTACAAACAGAAGCAATGCTGTAAGCACAAGAAAAAAGACAAGCTTTGCTTTTGTATGATTTTTCCGGATCTTCTGCTTCCGGACTGTGATATTATTTTTTCCACTCATGCTCTGTCACCTCCAAGTCGTACTCTCGGATCCAGATAGTGGTAAATAATATCTGTCACCAGATTTACCAGAACATAAATAACCGCCATCCAGGCCACATAAGCCTGGATGATCGGATAGTCACGCATGGTGATCGCATCTACCGCCAGTTTTCCGACACCATCCCACATAAAGATATTTTCCACAATGGCAGTTCCTCCCAGAAGATTGCCGATGGACAGAGCCAGCAGTGTGATGATCGTCAGCATGGAAGCCTTCATTACACTCTTCCAAATGATCACACGACTGCGGATCCCTCTTGCCCGGGCTCCGGTCACATAATCCTTATTCAGTTCTTCCAGAACCGTGGCACGCACCTGTCTGGTATATTTTGCAGCCATGGAGATCGCCAGTGTCAGTGTCGGCAGAATAATACTCTGTCCGAGATCTGTATTTGTGACTACCGGTAAAACGCCCAGCCTGATGGACAGAAAATACATCAGGACCATGGCAGCAAAAAAATTCGGCATGGAATTGCCGATAAAGCTTAAAAATCTTATCAGATAATCTACCCATTTGTTGTGCTTTACTGCTGACAGGATTCCCAACGGGATCGCAAGAACAATTGTAAGAAGGATCGATGACAGAGTCAGCATCATCGTTGCCGGAAGCTTTGAAATAAAGGTTTCATAGACATCTCTGTGAGACACATAGCTCTCTCCCATATCTCCGGTTACCATTCCCGCAAACCAGGCAGCATATTGTACAAGGAATGGTTTATCAAGGCCATATTCTGCCTTCGCATTATCAATGACCTCCTGGGATACTGCAGAGCCTGCATTTTCATACATATAAGTTACTGCATCTCCGCCGGCAAGCCGCATCATGGCAAAAGAAAGAAATGTGATCCCGATCAGGACCGGGATCAGCTGCAGCAACCGTTTTATTATATATTTTCCCATATTTTCCTCTCCGCACTTTGTTTCTCAGTATTTCGAATAACAAAAGTTTAACAACACGGCTGTTCTGCCACAACCCCGGCGGGGGGATTTTACATATTCCATTTTGTCATGCATATGTATTCCATTATGTTCTTATATTCTCACACAGTGACATGCGGATAATTCTTTCCAGCCCTCTCCAAGAGACTGTGGCTCTTCATACTCGATCAGCCTCCGTTTTCTCTCTTCCAGCGGATCCGGGATATGGATCGCAGAAAGCAGGGACTGTGTATAAGGATGCTGCGGATTTTCAAAAAGCTCTTTTGTAGGTGCCATTTCTACCAGCTTTCCGTTTTTCATCACACCGGTTGTATCACTTAAAAAACGTACCATGGACAGATCATGGGCAATAAAAAGAAACGAAAATCTTTTTTCCTGCTGAAGCTTTTTAAAAAGCATGACGATCTGTGCCTGGATAGAAATGTCCAACGATGCGATGGGTTCATCTGCAATGATAAGACGTGGTTCCATGAGAAGGCTTCTTCCTATGGCAACTCTCTGTCTCTGTCCGCCGGAAAGCTCTCCCGGCTTTTTCGACAGAATGCTTTCATCCAGTCCTGTCTCCTTCAGGATTTCCCGAAGCCTGTTCTCCAACATTTCTCTGTCACGGATCCTGCGGCTGATCTTTACAGGCTCCAGCATGATCTGCCGTATGCTCATTCGGGGATTCAGTGCAGCGCCCGAATCCTGAAAGATCATCTGGATCTCAGTCTGCATTTTCTTCCGCATTCCGAAAGGATCCTTTTTATCCGGCACTCTTTCTCCCTGATAAAAGATCTCCCCGCCTGTAGGCCGGTAGATTCCTGCAAGCGTTCTGGCTGTCGTGGATTTTCCGCAGCCGGTCTCTCCCACCAGTGCCATGATCTCACCTTCCCGGATACGGAAGGAAACATCATCCACTGCATGGATCGTATAATCGGAACGGATACGGAAATGCTGCTTCAGATTTCTGGCTTCGATCAGTACAGGCGCCTGTTTTTGTTCTGTTTTCTGTAAAAATGACGCTTCCTTTTTATCCGGTTTCTGTTTACGGCCGCTGTTTTCCTGTAATCTGTCCTTCAAAATGGAAGGCTTTTCTATTTTCGGAGCTCTTTCATCCAGAAGCCATGTGGCTGCATAATGCGTATCACTGACCTTAAACATCGGAGGAGTCTGTTCATAATCGATTGCCAGTGCCTGGGGATTCCGAACGGCAAACGCATCTCCCGGCGGAGGATCCAAAAGAGAGGGCGGCATTCCGGGGATCGGATTCAGATCCCCTTTTTCACCTGCAAATACAGGCAGAGAAGACAGAAGTCCCCAGGTATAAGGATGCCGGGGATCATAATAAACCTCTTCTGCTGTCCCGATCTCAATGATCTTTCCTGCATACATAACTGCAACTCTGTCTGCGATCCTTGCAACAGCTCCCAGATCATGAGATATGAACACAATACTGATCCCTGTTTTTTCTCTCAGCTCAAGAAGCAGATCCAAAATCTTTGCTTCCACGGTTGCATCCAATGCTGTAGTCGCCTCATCGGCAAATAATATTTCCGGATCACAGGCCAGTGCAATAGCCAGCACACAACGCTGACGCATTCCTCCGGAAAAAAAATGAGGCTGCAGGCCATAGCGCTGTTCTGCATCCGGAATCCCTACCAGCTTCAGCATTTCCACAGCTCTTTTTTTCGCCTCATCCCCGGATACTTTCTGATTTTTGATAATAGCCTCTGTGATCTGTTTGCCAACAGGGATCGTCGGATTCAGCGTCAGCATAGGGTCCTGGAACACCATGCTTACCTTGCTTCCGCACAGCTTTTCCATTTTTTTTCTTTTATAGGCTGTGATATTCTCTCCGCAGAGACTGATCTCTCCGCTTTTTACATGTGCATTCGGTGGCAGAAGCTTCATCACACTACGGCACATAACGGTTTTTCCACATCCGGACTCACCTACGATACAAAGTATCTCTCCTTTTTTTACCGTGAGATCAACATTCCGGACGGCCTGTACCTCGCCGTCCGGTGTGTCAAAGCTTACCGAATAGTTTTTTAATTCCAAAACGGTTTCCTGCATGATCTTTTCCTTATTTTGTAATGGTCCAGTCTTCAATATTCCACATAACACCTACGGAATGATGTCCCAGAACACGTGTGGTATCCAGTCCGTCAAGTCCGGAAACGCCTACATAATCTCCCTGGAGATAAGCAACCAGAAGGATTCCAGGTACCTCGGCATATGCCTTTTCGAATTCACCATATGCTTCTTTTCTGGCTTCCTCAGTCTCACCGTGACGGCCTTCCTCAAGATATTTATCCACATCTGCATTGGAATAATGCATGTTGTTTCCACTTGCGTCGGTTACAAAGTTTACATATGCCATATCCGGGTCAAACTGTGTTGAATAGCCGGCAAGAAATCCATTGTATCCTGCATCCCAGTCAAATTTGGTAACAAGCTTTACTTCCATTTCCACACCAGCCTGCTTCAGCATATCAGACATGACATTGGCAATATCCACACGCTCTTCTTCGTAATCACGTACCTGGATGGTAAAGTGGAATTTCTGTCCGTTTCTCTCATAGATCCCATCATCACCTTTTTTCCATCCCAGCTCTTCCATCTTCTTTGCAAAGATATCCAGATCATAGGAGTAGATATTGGCTTCCTTATCTGTTCCGAGAGGGTTTCTCTGGATCGGGCTGTATGCCGGCTCTCCCTGTCCTGCAAGAACACCTGCAATAATGGAATCCTTATCCAGCGCATAATTCAGAACGCCGATGGAATCTCCGTTTTCCTTCCAGAAATTTGTGCTCATATCCATGGCAGCTCCACGGTAATCTGCTGTGGTGAACTCCCAGTAATTATATCCGTCCTTATCCTTGAACTGAGAAGCATAGTTGGAATTCAGCCATGCAAGATCCGCCTCGCCGGACTGGAGCATGGTTGCCTTTGTAGTCTCATCCGACACTGTACGGTATACAACGGTTTCAATATTCGGAACCTTTCCGTAATAATCTTCATTTCGTTTCAGTGTGATCATTCCGCCGGTAGCATCCCAGTCTTCAAATTTATAACGGCCTGTTCCCACCGGATTCTGGTTAAAGGATGTAGTATTTATGTCCTCCCCTTCCAGAAGATGCTCTGGAAGGATTCCCATGGTGAAGTAATCCAGCATGGCAGCATCATACTGATCCAGTGTAAAGATCACAGTCTGATCATCCGGTGCCTCAATACTTGTAATGTCCTGATAGTTGCTGGTGATGCTGGCTCCCAGGGTTTCATCCTCTGTAAGCTCCTTATAGGTATATACAACATCCTCTGCATTGAAATCTTCTCCATCATGCCACTTAACACCATCTCGAAGTTTAAAAGTATAGGTATTGGTATCCTTGTCAAAGGTATAACTCTCTGCAAGATCCTCTACCGGCTTTCCATTGGCATCATATTTCATCAGTCCTGAAAAAATAAGATCCGGAAGTTCATCATGGTTATTCAGAAGGGGATTAATTGTACTTTCTGACTCACCTGCATATACCAGAGTTTTGTTTTCTTCTGCCGCAGCTACGGTTACCACACTGCCTGCAGCTGCTCCTGTACATGCTGCGGTCACTGCTGCCAGTGTTATCGCCGCATATTTTCTGCCATAGTTGATTCCTGTTCTCTTTTTCATTCTGTTTTCCTCATCTTTCCTTATTTTCAAACCGGTTATCTACACTTCGGAATGCTTCATCACGGTTTGTATTCAAATATTTTTGACTGCATCAGAGATTGCTGTAATGGTTATTTACCTCACTTCTCACAAAGCTTCCCATACTGGTAATGCACATTAAAGTAATGACCAGAAAAACTCCGGGGATCACGATTACCCACCAGGTATTCATGATCAGTGCTTTATTTGCCAGTGAGAGCATACTTCCCCAGGAGATTACATCTGCCGGAAGCCCGAGGCCAAGAAAGCTTAATGTAGATTCCATGGTAATACAGCTGCTTATCGAAGAGATCACCACAAACATGATCGCCGAAACAAAATTCGGTATCAGATGGTGATACATCACATATCCAAAACTTCCTCCGCAAAGTCTTGCATACATCACATAATCACTGTTCCTTATCTGCCGCACTTCACTTCTTACAATACGGGCCAGTGCAAACCATCCGGTAATACCGATGATCACAGATATGCTGATCACATCATCGGCCTGAAGGACTGCTGACAGGATCAGGATCAGCAGAAGCGTCGGAATACTTCCGCACATTTCCGTAAACCGCATCAGAACCGAGTCCACCTTTGGCCCTGCTGTTCCGCTGATGCATCCGTAGGTAACACCGATCACAGTAATGATCGCAGTTCCCAGAAGCCCGATCACCAGAGAAACCCGTCCACCATACCAAATCAGTGAATAAATATCTCTTCCAAGCGAATCCGTTCCAAAGATAAACTCCTTTCCCGGCGGTGTATTCAGATTCTGGAGATAAAAACCTGAGGGATCATGATTTGCAACAACATTTGCAAATACACAGCCCAAAACGATCAGAAAAAGCAGGAACATGGAAAATACCGGTTTCCCCTTCAGCTTTTCCTGAAATGTTTTTTTTCGTTTTTCAGATTCATGCTGCGTCCACCCGGCACCAACTACCTGAAAAAGCTCAACTTCTGAAAGCTTCCGGTCAGCTACCATACCCTCACCTCCGAATCCTTCATTCTTGGATCAATCTCTTCATTGACAGTCTGTGCAACAAAGCTGCTAAAAAATACGATAAATCCCGTGATCAGCACATCGATCATCAACAGGTTATAATCATGATATTTTGCAGATTCCACTGCAAGATTTCCAATTCCCGCATAATTGAAAACAGCTTCCACAGTTACAGTCCCACCGGTTACATGGGGTACCGAAACTGCCATGATACTCACGATCGTCGGCATTACATTTCGAAGACAATGCTTCCACAGGATCTTTCTTTTGGAAAGTCCCTTGGATCTGGCAAGAAGTACATAATCCTTCCGCACCTCATCCAGGAATTTGTTACGTATCATATATGCGTAATACCAAAGATGGCTGAAGATCATTACTACCAGTGGAAGGATCATATGCTTCATACGATTGCCGATACTATCTGCCATTCCTACATCATAGGCACCGCTGCTTGGGAACCATCCAAGATTTACACTGAAGATCAGGATCAATACCACACCAAGCCAGAAAGCCGGCACATAATAGGCTGCTGTTCCGATCTTGCAGATCAGCCGGTCGATCCACTGATCCTCATGGAGCGTACAGAATATGGCGATCAGAACTGCCAGTATAAAGATCACAATATAAGCAATTCCTCCCAGCACCAGAGTATTTCCGATCAGCGGTTTGATCACATTCATAACCGGCTGCCTGTATTTCAGCGACAATCCGAAGTCACCATGAACTGCATTGGCAAACCATCTTACATACTGTACCCCGATTCCCTGATCCAGTCCCAGTCTCGTTCTGGCTGCAGCCACTTCCTCACTGGTCATCATTTCCAGAGAATCTCCGTAAAAGGACTGCAGGGGATCTCCCGGTGCCAGTCTCGCCAGCCAGAACACCACCACAGACAGCAGAAACATAACCACAGCAAGCAGAAGGATCCGCTTCAGGATCCGGATGACGAGTTTATTTTCTTTGTTCATAATTTTCCTTTCCCACTGCCCTTTACAGTTCAGACAGACATTCGCATTCCGCTCTGCTGCATGCTCATGAACACAAATCGTGGAGCGATTTGTGTTCATATTTCAAAAGCAGTTATGGCATCCAAAACCATAACTGCTTTTGAAAGGGTCGTGTTATTATTCGACAAAACATTTGTATGCACAAATAGGAGTGCGCGGAGGTTATGTGCATCACAGTGTTTTTATGTTCAGCACGCGGAGTGTGCTGCTGATATTATTTTATCATTTAACAGCTTTCGGACAACCCCGGTACGGGGATATTGGACAGTCGGGTTTGGCATGGATGTATATTCCATATAAAAAACGGGACTTTTCTGTATCAGGAACCTGTGTCCCGTGCAGAAAAATCCCGTCTGGTCTTTTGCTTTATTCTTTTATCACTTCCCGGAAATCTGAAGTCTTTCCTTCACGAATCCCAGAAAATCCTTTCCCTGTTCACTAAGCTCTTCACCTCTCCGGCAAATGCACCCGTAAACAAGTTTCTGGCCTTCTCCCGGAAATGTATATTTCACGGAGGAATATCCCGGATCACGGCCGGAAAGATCCGCACCACTGATATTACACAGCTCTCCGGACCCAAGAAGACGTTCCACGATATAATCACTGTTTGTTACGACTACGGTCTCTGCCTCCACTGCGGAATGACCGTTTTCCTCTACAAGGTTCCGGTAATTATCCGGGGAAAATTCATCGGGAAATCTCTGGATCAGCCTGAGCTGGGACATATTAAAATCTCCCTCATCTGCTTTCCCTTTCCCGGTATAAATATTTACCTCGGTTTCCGTCAGCAGCTCAAATTCCAGGTAATTCCGGGAAAGAAAATACTGGAACGCCGCCAGCTGATTCTGCATCACATAGGCGAATCCCATATCATCCTGTCTGCCTTTCACACGTTTTATGATCTCATGGGTATCTGCTGCGTAAACCTGATAATGAAGATCATCGCACTTATGTGCTTCATAATACGTTACGAAGATATCCGCAAACCAGGAGCTGGGATGAAAGCATACACACAGGCTGCTTTTTGCAAGTGGCTGTGCCTGCATTTCCAGTTCATCTATATTTTCCAGGATCCTCTGCACATGGATAAATGCACGCTCTCCTTCCGGTGTCAGCTCTATGCCCTTTGCATGGCGGACAAACAGCTGGGTACGCATATCGTCTTCCATGGAACGGATCACCTTGCTTACATTTGACTGCGTGGTAAAAAGCAGTTCTGCTGCCTGGCTGAAGGAGCCTGTTTTGGCACAGGCTGCAAAATACTGTATCTGTTTTATATTGAGCATGATCCTACCTCTGTTTCTTCGCAAAGATCAAAAACATCGGAGTCGGATTGTAAAACTCGTCTTTTTCTATATAAATACGTTTGCTGATACCAAGGTCAAAGGAAAATTCTTCCACACCTATACGGCTCAGCGTTTCCAGATCCCATGCCGGACGCAGAAAAGAACTGATGGGCAGCTGCCGCTTGATATCCTCGCATTCCTGCATCAGCTCATCCTGGATCTGATGATGAGCATGATTCTCCGGAAGATCCGCAGTGTCCGCAAAGTCTGCTGCTCCGTAGTTTGCATCCAGATTTATCATCACTCCGCCCGGTTTCAGTACGCGGAACCATTCCTGATAAGCATGCTCCGCGTCCGGAAGTGTCCAGGTAAGGTTTCGTGATACGATCACATCAAATTCCTCATCCGGAAAATCCGGAGCTTCTGCATCCATCACCATAAACCGGCAGTCTGCTTTTTCTTCCTCCGCCAGCTCCTTTGCATGAGTGATCATATCCGGCGTCAGATCGATCCCGGTTACCTGATGGCCTTCCTTTGCAAGAAGAATGGTAAAAAATCCGGTTCCGCAGCCTACATCCAGGATCCGGAGATTCTTTTTCTCAGGCAGATACTTCTTAAGCTCAGCCATCCAGCGGCCTGCAAGTGCACTGTGAAGCTCTGCTCTTCTCTGTTCCAGAAAGCTGTCGCTGCGCCTGGTCCAGTACTGGGCGATCCTTGTTTTCCGCTCGTCTTTTTCTCTTACGATATTTCCGTAGGTGATCACAGGGCCGCCTTCCACAACCTGAAGGCTTGATACCTGATAAAGGATCACACCATCCATGTCTGCACGACAGATTTCCTGTACATTTCCCTCATAATCACGGATCTCTCCAAGATACTCATCCTGATGAACGATATCGCCTGGTTTCTTCACCGGATACCAGAGACCGTTGACACTGGCGCACTGATAACGCACATCATCCATTTTCAGCGGATAGTACGTACTGTGGGAACGGATTCCGTTATAGGCTCCGATGCTGCAGAGGATATTTCTTACATCTCTTCGCATGGAATCCACTTCCTCCCGTTCCCAGGTTCCCATACAGCCGCGTTCCAGAAGGACCGCCGGAATATGGAAGGTACTTGCCGCATAATTGTAGGCGCCGCCTGTACTCACATTTGACTGTACCATATATGGGACATCAACCTGCTCTGCCATTTTTCGGGAAGCTTCCACGATCTCCGGCTTTGCCACGCCTGCAAAATATACATACGGAGTCAGTTCCTCATAATCATCACCGCCGTGAAGATCGATATAATAATCTGCCTTCCGGATCAGGGATTCTGTGATGGCCGCTGCCAGTCGTTCCATTTTTGTGCCATCTTTTCTGCCAGGGAAAACACGGTTCAGATTTTTTCCGTCTTCCCAGCTGATGCTGCCTGCACGCTTCTCAAAGTCTTCCCGGTTCAGCACCTTTACCAGAACCAGCTGACCCTTTACCTTTTCCGGCTTCAGCCGCTTCGACAGCTCGATCAGAGTCTGAATCCCCACATACTCTCCTGCATGAAGACCTGCTGTGACGAGAACGGTTTTTCCAGGATCTTTTCCACGGATGATGGTTGCAGGAAGGACAAATTCTCCATCTCCGAGCTCAAGAAAGCCTTCTGTTTTTTCTCCTACCGCAACCGGAAGATTCAGGAAATGATCCGGCTTTACACCAGTTACCATAAACATTGGTGTGGACTGATAATTTAATCTCTCCTCCTCACTCCAGACCGTTTTCCATATTTCTGTGTCTGTGCGGATTCCAAGAAGTCCTGCTTCTCGGAGAGTTTTTACATCCCACTGGGGACGATTGATCTTTGACAGCGGTACCTGGAGGGCGATCCGCTCCATGCGCTCAATATCCGTACAGAGATAGTGATCATCCAGGCTGTTGTTTTCCACATTTTTCCGGTCGTTTTCGTAGGCCTTACGCTGCTCTTCCTCATAAAGATAACCGTACCAGTTGGCATCAAAATTCAGAAGTCTTCCTCCTACCTTCAGTACACGGACCCACTCTCTATAAGCAACATCAGGATGCTCCAGATTCCAGGTAAGATTTCGGGAAATGACCACGTCAAAGGTATTATCCTCAAAATCCAGCTTCTGTGCATCCATCCTCAAAAAGCGGATATTCCGGCAAAGGTCTCCTGCATTTTCCTTTGCCTTTTCCAGCATTCCTTCCGTATAATCCACTGCATCTACATGATATCCGGCTTCTGCCAGGATCACAGGAAAAAATCCGGGGCCTGTTCCGATATCCAGGATACGGATCTCTTCCTTGGGTTTGTCCGGAAACTGACTGGTCAGCACCTTAAGCCATGCGTTTTTCTGCGTTCCTGCAAGCTCTTTATGATTCACTTCGGAGTACCCTTCTGTACGGGTGCTCCAGTAAGATTCGATTTCATCGAGAAGTTTTTCCACGTTGATTCCTCCGCACTTTTCTATTCACGTGAGGGAGATCAGGTCCCTCACAGGTCACGTTTAATGTACCAAATTGTCAGGGTATTAACAAGCCCCTGGGGGGGATTCCCAAAATTGCTCTGCTGATAAAATTCCAAATGCCACACACTGCTTCTGTACTCCTGTCCACCTTGTAATTCTCCGAATGCTGTGGTATCATCCTGGCTGTAGTAATTCAGTAATATAACCGAAATTGAAAGGATGGTTCATATACAAATGACAACACAGGAACTGGCCTATGAAGTTATCAGCCGTTTAAAAAAGGAATATCCGGATGCAGACTGTACACTGGATTATGATGATGCCTGGAAGCTTCTTGTAAGTGTCCGTCTGGCAGCTCAGTGCACCGATGCCCGGGTCAATGTAGTTGTTCAGGATCTCTATGCAAAATACCCGGATGTGGCAGCCCTGGCAGCAGAGCCGGAAGCAATCGAAGCCATTGTACGTCCCTGCGGCCTTGGAAAAAGCAAAGCCCGGGACATCAGCGCCTGTATGCGCATTCTCCACGAACAGTATCACGACAAGGTGCCGGAAGACTTTAACGCACTTCTGAAGCTTCCCGGTGTGGGCCGAAAAAGCGCAAACCTGATCATGGGGGACGTATTCGGCAAGCCCGCCATTGTAACAGATACTCACTGTATCCGCCTTTCCAACCGCATCGGCCTTGTCCATGACATGAAGGATCCGAAAAAGGTGGAAATGGCTCTCTGGAAGATCATCCCTCCGGAAGAAGGCAATGATCTCTGCCACCGTCTTGTCAATCATGGAAGAGAAGTCTGTACAGCGCGGACAAAGCCTTACTGTGACCGCTGCTGTCTCAATGATATCTGCGAAAAAAATGGGATCTGAATGTATGCAGTTCAATAAACCTTCAGACCTCGGAAAGGAAAAACATAATGAATTTCAAAAAACTGGAAAATAATCTCCTGGATATGATCCAGGAACAACAGGTAAAGATCGGATACATGAGCGGAGTTACCCGTTTTTATTATCCGCTGCAGTCTCTGAACCGTCTTCTTGGCACAGAGCTTACGGAAGAAGAAATGCAGCATGCTATGGAAGAATTCTCAGATCATGCCTGTGACCGTCTTGGAAAAGTAACGGCTTCTTCCAAAAACGGGCGTTTCTGCATCACCCTGCCGCCTCAGGCCTCGGACTACGTTCACGAAAACCGGAAGCCGAGTGAATTTCTGGTACGCTTTATAGGCACGGTTGCCCGTCATGGCTGTACTCTGGATGAAGTGATGGACGTTTTTCATGCTTATTCCGACCATGTACACATGGAAAAAACAACCGGAACCGGATTTGATTATCTTGTATATTTCGAAGACGGGATTCCGGATGACTACCGGTATTGTCTGTCCCTGGAGGGTGAGCATATGATCTATCATAAGTTCACACCTGAGGACTATGAGGACTTCGGATTCTGATCTCCGAACACCGGGCAAGTTTTCCCCTCTGCTTATTGCTTTTCGCAGCTCTGCAGGGAACTTCCTTTATTTGCTAAACAACCGCCGGTCTGCAGACAGATCTTCAAAAAGTCCTCTGCAGATCGACGGTTGTTTTTATTTTCTATGCACGGAATTTCTTCTGCATCTCCCGCACCATATCTTTCCTCTTAAACAGGAACAGCCATACCAGCATCAGAAAGCTGACGCATATACAGATCAGCGACGGATACAGCACCGTTACCACACCGGCAGCCAGCAGGATCACAGGGATCACTCCTCCGAAAGCTCCTGCTTCCAGAAGATAGATCATATATTCCGCCACCTCCAGCTTCTGTACCGCAGTGATCACCCACATGGAGCAGATCACAGCAAGCGAAGCCAGAGGAAGCAGATAATCCACAGACCAGCCACGCCAGCCGGTAAACACATCCCAAAGCACTCCTGCAACAGCTGCGATTACCAGCTGCCACATCTCATTCTTCAGAAGATTCCGCCGCTTCACATAAGCCACTGAAACCATCAGCCAGGTGCAGAACGCCCCTGCAGTCACAAACCAGGCCCAGCCTATATGACCATCCAGCAGATAATCGATCAGATTACATACCACAGCCAGCACAATACACAGAAACGTAAAGCTCTCAAAAAGCTTCATCTGCTGCTTCTGCTCCTCTTTTTGTCCCGGAAGATCATTCTCACGAATTGTACAGGATACCTGCTCATTTTTCAGTCTCTCCACAAAATTCCGCTCAATATTTCCATTGGGGATCTTGGACGTAAAGCTTAAAACCATCTCATCTCCAAAAGAACAGGAACACAGCTGCAGACTGTCCGTGCTTGCAAAAAGTCCGAATCTCTGAATATATTTCCGATATTCCTCCGGCATCCGGATGATCCCCACATTGGAATAGATCGCCGTGATAGACCTCCCTCCGAGAGTCGTCCCGGCAAGAAGGAACGGGGTTTTGATCTCCAGTGGTACCAGACGCAGGATCGGATTTTTCTCCAGGCTTACCAGATCATTCAGCTTTGCTTCGATCACGTCCTTACTCAGTTCCTTTGCAAACTGCTCCTTTACGGATCTCAGAATATCCTCAAAGGCTGTATCAGGCTGAAAATAACAGCTGATCTCGATCCACCCGAAAAAATTTGCCATAGACCGGGACGGAAAATAATTTCTCAAATTTACCGGGATCATCAGACCAATGGGCTTTTTCGCCTGATTCTGAGGTACTTCTTCATGGATCGCCCAGATAAGTGCTGCCGTAAGAAAAACCGTGATCGACACACCGGCCGCTTTTGCACGGGCGTGGATCTCTTTTACCGGAATACAGACTTCCGTGATACTCATATCCTCCTGCCTGAGCTTCTCACCTTTTAACTGGAAGGCAGGCTTCTTGGACTCTCTCTTTCTTGGCGCGTCGGAGGAATAATACTGGGAAAAACTGTCCTCTTCCATATCCCTGCCCGTAATGTTTTCATCCGAAAAAAGCTCCGGAAGCTCTGCGGATGGGTGCGTCTCCTGAAGATAATTTTTCACCAGCTCCATCAGAAAATGCATGGCTCCCGTTCCATCCGTCAGCGCATGAAATACCTCGAAATTAATCCTGTTCTTATAATAGCTCACCCGAAAAAGAAGCGTTTTTTTGTCCGGAATATAAAGTCCGCTGCAGGGTGCACCTGCTTCTTTCTTTGCCACTGCCGGAATATCACGTCTCTCCAGATAAAACCAGAACAGTCCCTTTCTTAAAACTGCACGGAAAAGAGGATATTTTTCCAATGTCCTCTCCAGGGCTTCCTGCAGGTTTTCTTCTTTTATCTCTTCTTTCAGTTCACAGTAAAAACGAAATACCCTGGTGTCATTCTTTCCTGTCACCGCCGGGAACGCCAGCGCCGCATTGTCAAGTTTTCTCCACTGTGCATATTCGTTCTTCATGATGCTTTCCTTCTTCCTGTTCCTCTGTTTCCAGAAAACGATTTACATATGCAAAGCTCTCCTGCACATGCAGAAATTTGATCCCCAGTGCAAAATACCCGTGAAACGCACCTGCGATCCTGTGCACTTCCACACGATTTCCCGCTTCCTTCAGTTTTTCACCAAATGCCTCACCTTCATCCCGAAGAGGATCGAACTCAGCGGTAAGTATCAGTGTATCCGGCATATTTCGAAAATTCTTCTCCAGGATCGGCGCAAAATAGGGATTCCTCCTGTCTTCCGGACAACTCTCATAGAATTTCAGATAATCTTCCATCTTCTCCGCTGTGAGAAGATAACCGGTTCCATTTGTTTTTACGGATTCAAAAGGAGAGTCTTCCGTATAACAGTTGTTCAGTGCCGGATAAATAAGGATCTGTTTTTTGGGAAAAAAATCTCCGCGGTCTCTGGCCATCATACATACAGCCGCTGCCAGATTTCCGCCTGCACTATCTCCCATAATGGTGATACGATCCGGATCCGTATTCAAAAGAAAACGATTGGTGTAAAAAGTCTTCGCAGCTGCATAACAATCCATCAGTCCCACCGGGAAACGGTATTCCGGTGCCAGCCTGTATTCAACAGACGCCACGATCTGACCGGTAGACTGTGCCATTCTAGCACAAACCCGCTGATAATTCTCTACACTTTCCGTAACCCAGCCACCGCCATGGAAAAACAGGATCACCGGTGGTTTTTTTCCGGAGGCGGCACCGTTTTCCATGTCCTCTTCTGTTGGAAAAAACAGACGGATCGGCACTTTATAGTCTCCGTTATAAACTTCCGCATCCAGTGTCCTGTAAAAGATCCTCATAGGATCCATCTTCTTAAGATCTGCCAGCTTTCTGGAAGCCTCCACTTCGATCCCGCCATAGGAAAGAGCATGGAGCACTGTCCGCACGGCACGTGGCATAGCAGTTTCTCTCCCGGTCGGAATGCCCGGAACTATGACTGGGCGGCTTCTTCTGTTTTCTTTTCTTGTATAGATATATTTTGTTTCTGTTTCGTATCTTCCAGGAATGCAGACTTGTTTCACGCAGGTACGCCTGTAGGCAATCCTCTTCAGGATCTCATGATCTGTACGGATGATCACTTCCGTTCCCTTATAGCCCCGGATATAATATCTGTTTTCTTTCTTTTTTATACGTGGTTGTCTCAATCGCAGTAAATATTTTCTGATTACTTTTTCCTCCGTGGATTTTTCCTTTATTTTCACCTATGATAGCATCCGCAGTCTATGAGTACAAGTCATAGTAAAAAATATACTGCTGCATGATTCCACGCATTCCTCTGTATCTGCGATTGGGAAATCCTCTTTTGTAATGCACGTCCATGACCTGACGGATGTGGGTATCTATGGGAAAAGCATCCATATGATGCAGTGCAAACAGGCAGATACACTCAGCTACCTTTTCTCCCACACCACAGAGCTTCATCAGCTCCTTCTTTGCCTGAGGGTAACGCATATCATAGATTTTTTCCAGAGAGATCTGACCGGATGCAATGGTCCTGGCCGTTACCGCGATATATTTTGCCCGGTATCCCAGGCCGCATCCTCTTAACTCCTCTTCCGTTGCTTGACTCAGCGCCTCTACAGTCGGAAAAGCGTAGTATTCCACACCTGAAGATGAATTTTTTCGCTCTCCGTACTTCCGGCAGATGGTTTCGATACATTTGCGGATACGCTTGATATTGTTCTGCTGAGATATCAGAAACGTAACGATCATTTCCCAGAGATCCTGTCTTAATATCCGTATCCCGTCTCCTGCCTTTATTGCGGCACCTAGATATTTATCTCGTGGATTAGCAGCATTCATGTAAGCTTCATAATCCGTATCCAGATCAAAATAAAGCACCCAGTAACAGATAAATTCCTCCTGAGAGCAGCAGAAATCCACCACTCCGTCTTTCTGATACATTTCCAGATACTGGTCTCCCGCCACCATGGAAAAATGTCCGTCTCCAAGCTTTCTCATCCGGAAGCACTGTCCGGAATCGCATATTTTATCAAGGCTGAAATGTTCCAGCTCTACTGTGATCATGTCTGTTCCTCTCGTAAATATTTTTCCTTATATAATGTTCTGTATTCTCTTGGTGTCATCCGGTACCGTTCCCGGAATACCCGGTTAAAAGTCCTCTGACTTTCAAATCCCGGGATCTGCACATACGCCTGTTCCACTGCAAGATTATCATCCTTCTCCTTGCGGTTTGCCCTGAGACACCGTACCGCATTTAGAATATCCGGATGCACCTGCTCCTTTTTTATAACCGGGTCTTCCGGACAGCTGTTCTGGATGATATCCGCAAACTGACCAGTCAATACCGGCTTTGCCCAGAGATAGACTGCTTTGTTTTCTCCCGTAGAGAACACCTGATAGTGATGAATCACATCCGGAAAGATCACTGCAAGATCTCCCTCTTCCATATGATAAAGCTCCTGTCCCATACCAAGCTCCAGAGTTCCCTCTGTGATATAGATAAACTCTATGGAGTTATGAAGATGGGGTGAAGCATGGGCTGAGGTCCGCAGATGAATATGGAGATTCTTCTTTTTTTCTTCGTATACTGGAAACATGGATTTTTCTCTCCGCAATATTTGACTACTTTTTCTGTGTTTTTGGCACGTAATATTTCCGAGAGTTTATTATAATGCATTTGTAAGTTAAAGAAAAGAGGAGGAAAATAAAATGAAAAAAATCATAGAATTTATCAAATATGCGATCAAATGCTACATAGAGATCAATGCAAGAAATCCATACTTCCACTAAGAAGATCCACAATAATATCTGAGGTCACGGATATTTTGTGTGGACCATGCGCATGAAAAAACTGAATAAAGGTCAATAAATGACTTGTGTGAAAATAGTATCACCTGGCATCATGAAGTATCTCCAAAGCCCGTTTATATCTTCCATGCAGCCGTGATATCTGTTCAGCAGACATATTTTCGCAGTCAGAAAGACGTGTTACATCAGAATTGTGGAGCAGATCAGCCTGCTTCACTTTTTTTGCGATCGGATTCTTCCGGAGCTTCCGGATATAATCGAAATAATTCATATTCTTATCTCTTGTAAGACAACGTAAGGCCTCCACAACCTCTTCCGGAAATTCTCCGGCAAGATCCTCAAATGTGATCTCTGTATCTTCTATCACATCGTGCAGAAGTGCCGTACATACACTGAGTTCATCATCCATCTGCTCCGCTACGTGAAATGGATGAAAGATATAAGGTGTCCCGCTTCGATCTGTCTGTCCATGATGTGCCTCGTACGCCACCTTCATAGCTTTTTTCGTCAAAGCTGTATAAATCATAGCTGTGCCTCCCGTCAGGTCTTTCGAACCCCCGTTCATACTCTGTATTACACAGTATAGCATCTATATTTCCTATATACAAGGATAAAAAGGGTTATATATCTATCATTTTTACTTATATACGACAATTTTCTGATTATAGTATCCCCAAAACTCTGCTGTTCTTATTTAGATCTTTCATTGGATCATGAACTCGCTTGCCCTCATTCTGAAATTAGTATATACTTACTAGTACAGCGAAAATTAAGTTTCTGCCATATTGACGCAGGATGATTTCTTCATCTGCAAGGCGGAGGAATGAGGCGTAGCGGTGGCTACGACGATTGACGACAACGCAGCAGATGAAAAATCAGACAAGTCAATATGGCGGTTACTTAATATTCGCTGTACTAGGTCAGGTAAAACTATCCATATTCATGGTATTACACGGATCACTTCATTTTAAAAAAGAAAGGAATCTTACCTATGAAATTTATATATCCCGCAGTTTTCCGTCCCACAGAGGACAAAAAATACAATGCTTTTTTTCCGGATCTTGCCTGCTGTGAAGCCAACGGTGACACGCTGGATGATGCCATCGAAAATGCCAATGCAGCTGCATACGACTGGATCTACACAGAGCTTATGGAATTTGAGGGAAAGCTTCCTCCGGTTTCCGATGAGAGCGATCTGGAGCTTCAGGAGGGAGACGTTGTCCGCAATATCTCTGTAAATATCCGCTTCCAGGATGGCTGGGACGAATAAACTCTCGTACCACAAAAACAAAGGCGACATTTAATATCATTTTCAATAAATGTCCGTGTCGAAAATACCTGTTATGCAAAAAGCATCCGGATCGGTAATTGTCCTTTATTACCGATCCGGATGCTTTTATTATACGTTTCTTTATTGTTCATGATACTGTCTGAAAAATTTACGCAGTCCGTCCAGTGCTTTTACCAGCACTTCTGTCTCATTCTCATTCAGCTCTGCGATCACCGCTTCTGTCATCTGCCTGTGAAACTCCGCATGATGATGATATGCCATACGTCCCTTATTTGTAAGCTGAATAAATACCACACGCCGGTCCTTCTCACTTCGTTCTCTCTTCACATAGCCTTTTTTTACAAGACTGTTCATAGATGTTGTGAGGGAGCCTACGGTGATCTTAAGCTTGGCTGCAATGGAGGACATGTTCCCCCCTCCAAGACCTACAGCCTCGATAATGTGCATATCATTGTTGGAAATATCTTTATATTTATCTGTGATGATGGCTTCCTCCTCCAGTCGGAGGATCTCATTGAACAGATTCACCAGCACGTCATTTATAACTTCCCGATTGTCCACTCTACCCGCTCCTGTTTCTCCGGAGCAAAAAGGCTTCTCCGGTTCTCTGTTTATGAAGCCATCGTAACATAAATATGGCATTTTTTCCACTGGATTTTTACTTTGCGGGCTACAAAATCACTGCACTTATTGCTTCTACATTTTCCGGAAACGTTCATAGCGATGTTCCAGAAGCTTCTCCGGCTCTTCTTCGCCATATTTCTCAAGAAAATCCGCAATTCCGTTTTCCAGATAACCTGCGATATCATTTATGTTCTCACGGCTTACAGGCTCTGCTTCCGGAATCACATGCTCGATCATCCCCATCTGGTAAAGGTCTGCAGCTGTGAGCTTCATCACTGCTGCTGCTTCCTTTGCCTTTTTGCTGTCTTTCCAGAGAATGGAGGCAAAGCCCTCCGGGGACAGGATGGAATAAACGGAATGCTCCAGCATCCATACCTCATCTGCCACCGCCAAGGCAAGGGCACCTCCGCTTCCGCCTTCACCGATCACAACGGAAAGCACCGGCACTGTGAGACCTGCCAGTGTATAGAGATTTTTTGCAATGGCTTCACCCTGTCCACGTTCCTCTGCTTCCAGCCCGCAGAATGCGCCTGGTGTATCTACAAGGCAGATCACCGGACGGTGAAATTTCTCTGCCTGCTGCATCAGGCGCAGGGATTTCCAGTACCCCTCCGGAGATACCATTCCGAAATTCCGGGTAATGTTTTCCTTTGTACCCTCTCCTTTTTCCTGTGCAAGGACAGTTACCGGCTGTCCGTGGAAAAATGCCACACCACCGATCACTGCCGGATCATCCCCGCAGTGACGGTCTCCGTGAAATTCCATGAAATCGTCAAAAAGCGCTTCGATGTAGTCCTTTCCTGTAGGACGTGTTTTGGCTCTGGCAAGCTGAACATGTTCCCAGGGAGTGAAATCTCCGGATGGAACGAAGTCCGGCCAGATCCTATTATCTTCCTCAACAGTTTTCATCGATTCCTGATTGTCAGACTTGAACCCATTTTTAATGTCCGTATTATTGGACTGTACATTATTCAGGACTTTATCCTGATGTAATCTCAGAATATCCGCCAATACGATCCTCTGCTCCTCACGCTTTACGATCTTGTCCACAAAGCCGTGTTCCAGAAGAAATTCCGCTCTCTGGAAGCCTTTGGGAAGCTTTTGCCCGATGGTCTGTTCGATCACTCTGGGACCTGCAAAACCGATCAGCGCTTTCGGCTCTGCCAGGATAATATCTCCCAGCATAGCAAAGCTTGCCGTCACGCCGCCTGTTGTCGGGTCTGTGAGGACCGGCACATAAAGAAGTCCAGCATCGCTGTGCTTCCGGATGGCCATACTGGTTTTTGCCATCTGCATCAGGGAAACCAGGCCCTCCTGCATTCTGGCACCGCCGGAACAGATATAGAGGATTACCGGCAGCTTCTCCTCTGTGGCACGTTCAAAAGCCCGCGTGATCTTTTCCCCCACGACTTCTCCCATACTGGACATCATGAAACGACAGTCACAGACACCAAGTGCCACAGGTGTCCCTTTTATAGTACACTTTCCGGTAACTACAGCCTCATCAAGCCCTGTCTTTTCACGAAGCCCCTGGAGCTTTTCTTCGTAGCCTCTGTACTGAAGGGGATTCTGTTCTTCCATGTGAGCATCCCACTCTACAAAACTCTTTCTATCTGCGATCAGTTTGATCCGACGGTAAGCGGGTACATGGAAATAATTTCCGCAGTGGGGACAGATGTATTGATTCTGCTTTACCTCGTCTACAAAAACCGCCGCTTTGCAGGCGTTGCATTTACGCATCAGGTTATCCGGCACCTCCGGAATGTTTTCCTGTTCTTCACCCCGGATATCCCTGACTGTTTTTTTGAACATGTGCTTAATTCTCATTGATCTTCACTCCCGCAATGATATGGCTGGCAAGAAAGCCAGTGTCAAAATTTCCGGACTGATAATCCTCATCTTTCAGGATTTCGTACTGATAGTCAATATTTGTATCGATTCCGTCAATGATCACCTCACCAAGAGCACTCTGCATTTTTGCAATGGCTTCTTTCCGGTTACCTGCATGAACGATCAGCTTCGCAAGCATGGAATCATAATATGGCGGGATCTTACAGCCGTTATACACACAGGTATCCACACGGATCCCGTTTCCTCCCGGAAAATGCGCTCCCTGGATAGTTCCCGGCGAAGGGCGGAAATTTTTCTGGGGATTTTCAGCATTGATCCTGCACTCAATGGCGTGTCCCTGGATCCGGACATCCTCCTGAGCGATCTCAAGAGGCATTCCGGAAGCGATCTTCAGCTGCTCCTTTACAAGATCGATACCTGTTACCCACTCTGTCACCGGATGCTCCACCTGGATCCTTGTATTCATTTCCATAAACCAGAATTTTCCATCCGGTTCCAGAAGAAATTCGATCGTTCCCGCATTTACATAACCGGCTGCTTTCGCCGCCGTCACCGCCGCATGCCCCATTTTTTCTCTTAATTCCGGAGAAACTGCAGCACTTGGAGATTCCTCGATCATCTTCTGATGATTTCTCTGGATGGAGCAGTCACGCTCTCCCAGATGGATCACATTTCCGAAGCTGTCTGCAAGGATCTGAAACTCAATATGTCTCGGATTTACCACGAAATGTTCAATATACATGGTACCGTCGCCAAAAGCGATCTCAGACTCTTTTCTGGCGGTTGCATAGGCTTCCGGAAATTCCTCCGGTGTGTTTGCCACACGCATGCCTTTTCCGCCACCGCCAAGAGCTGCCTTGATGATCACCGGATAACCGATTCTCTCAGCTTCCTTAAGACCGGTTTCAATATCCTCCACATCCCCTTCGCTGCCCGGAACTACCGGAACACCAGCTGCGATCATGGTGCTTCTTGCAATTTTTTTATTGCCCAGCATACGGATGACCTTTGATGGAGGACCCACAAATGTGATCCCGCATTTTTCACAGAGCTCCGCAAATCTGGCATTTTCAGAAAGAAAGCCAAATCCCGGATGAATGGCATCCGCACCGGAAACCATGGTTGCACTGATGATCTGTTCCATATTCAGATAGCTCTGTGCAGATGGCCCCGGTCCGATACAGATTGCTTCGTCCGCCAGCTGTGTGTGAAGGCTTTCCTCATCTGCCTCAGAATAAACCGCCACTGTGGCAATTCCCATTTCTCTGCAGGCACGGATAATACGCACCGCGATCTCGCCTCTGTTGGCGATCAGTAACTTTCGAATCATACAATCACCTTACCCGATCATAAATGTAAGCTCAGCCTCTACGGCAACCTCGCCATCCACAGATGCCACTGCAGAACCAATGCCTACAGGACCCTTTCTGCGGATGATCTTTGTTTCAAGACGGAGCTTGTCTCCCGGAGCTACCTTTCTGCGGAATTTACACTTGTTGATGCCTCCGAAATAAGCGGTTTTTCCCTTCATGTCCTCCAGGGAAAGAATGGCTACCGCACCCACCTGTGCCAGCGCTTCTACCATCAGAACACCCGGCATTACCGGCTCCTGGGGAAAATGTCCCCGAAAAAAATCCTCGCGGAAGGTCACACATTTATATCCGACAGCAAATTCACCCGGCTCATAATCTTCAATATAGTCCACAAGCAGAAACGGATGTCTGTGTGGAATGATCTCCTCGATCTGTTTTACATCAAGATGCTTCATTCTCTATCCTCCTGAAACAATAATTTTTCTTATTCTCTGATTCTGATCTGAAGGTACTTATCGGATACGGAAAAGCTTCTGACCGTATTCTACCGGCTGTCCGTTCTCCACATAGATCTCTGCGATCTCGCCGTCAAAATCACTTTCGATCTCATTCATCAGCTTCATAGCTTCCACGATTGCAAGAACCTGTCCTTTTTTTACCTTGTCTCCCACCTGAACGTAAGGCGGAAGATCCTGGGACGGTGCAGCATAGAAGGTTCCTACCAGCGGAGATGTTACCAGGCTGCCTGTCTGATCTTCCCCGCTCTGTGGTACGGTTTCCGACTGCTCAGTACCTTTCACTCCCTGTGCTTCTGCCACAGTTTTTCCTGTCACTGTCACTGCCATTTCATCTGTTGAAGCCGGTACCACAGGATCTTTGCCTGCCACCGGTGCTGTATTCACTGCCCTGCGGACTTTTCCACCGGTCATTCCTACTGCCGGAATGTTTTCCACAGTTTCTCCCATAACCCCCTGGATGATCTGTGGCTTTCCATGCTCCATACTTAAGGTCAGATCTGCTGTCTCATATGTAAAGGCAGTAAGCTCTGATGCAGATACGTGATCGATCAGTTCAAGAATCTGGTTAAATTCCATAGCTTCAGTCCTCCTCATACTTCTTTACAAGCAATGTTCCGTTGTGTCCTCCAAATCCAAGGGAATTGCTCATTGCATAACGAACTTCCTGTTTTGCCGGAGCGCCGATCATATAGTTCAGATCAAGCTCCTCCTCTGTTTCTGTTGTTCCCACTGTCTGATGGATAAATCCGTCCAAAATGGATTTTACGCATACGATAAACTCAACAGCTCCTGCTGCGCCAAGAAGATGGCCCACCATGGATTTTGTGGAATTGATCTTTACATCCTTGGCAGCGTCCTTAAACGCAAGCTTGATAGCTCTTGTTTCAAACAGGTCATTGTGATGTGTTCCGGTTCCGTGTGCATTGATATAATCTACCTGCGCCGGTGCAACACCTGCTTCCTTCATGGCATTTTCCATAGCACGTGCGGCGCCGCTTCCGTCCTCGGCCGGAGATGTGATATGGAAAGCATCTGCAGTTGCACCGTATCCCACAACCTCTGCCAGGATATTGGCATTTCTCTTTTTGGCATGCTCAAGCTCTTCCAGAACAACCACACCTGCACCCTCGCCCATAACAAAACCGCCTCTGTCTTTATCAAACGGAATGGATGCACGCAGCGGATCCTCACTTGTGCTCAGTGCAGTAAGGCTTGCAAAGCCTGCGATACCGATAGGGCAAACAGCTCCCTCTGTACCACCGGCAAGCATTACATCTGCATCACCATACTGAATGGCACGGAAAGCATCTCCGATACAATGTGTTCCTGTCGCACATGCCGTTACCACGTTGGTGCATTTTCCTTTTGCGCCGGTAGCGATAGAAACATTTCCGGCTGCCATATTTGTGATCATCTTCGGAACAAGAAGCGGATCCACTCTTGAAGGACCTTTTTCCATAAGCTTCTTCTCATTGGTCTCGGTAGCCTGAAGACTTCCCACACCGGAGCCGATGATAACGCCTACCATGTACGGATCTTCCTCTTCCATCTTAAGCCCGGAATTTTCCACTGCTTCCAGTGCAGCTGCTACCGCATACTGGGAAAAAGGCTCCATTCTTCTTGCAGTTCTCGGATCCATGCGATCCTTTGCCACAAAATCTTTAAGCTCTGCTGCCAGTGTTGCCTTGTATCCGGTCGTATCAAAACGGGTGATCGGTCCGATCCCCACCTTTCCTTCTTTTACTCCGTTCCAGAAACTTTCCACATCATTTCCGATCGGTGTTACTGCTCCAAGTCCTGTTACTACTACTCGTCTTTTCATCAATCTATCCTCCTGACTCCGGGGAGCCTTCTTTACATTGCCATTCCGCCGTCTACGCGAAGTACCTGTCCTGTGATGTAACGTGCACCGTCTGATGCCAGAAATGCAGCTGCCTTTGCCACGTCTTCTGTTGTTCCCATGCTTCCCATGGGGATAGATGCCGCAATATTTTCTTTTACTTTGTCAGAAAGCACGTCCGTCATGTCTGTTTTGATAAATCCCGGTGCAATGGCGTTGACCGTGATCCCTCTGGATGCCAGCTCCTTTGCAGCGGATTTTGTAAGACCGATGATCCCGGCTTTGGATGCCGCATAATTGGCCTGTCCAGCATTTCCACGAAGGCCTACCACCGATGAAAGGCTGATGATCCGGCCGCTTCTCTGCTTCAGCATCATTCTGGACACATGACGGATGCAGTTGAAGGTTCCTTTCAGATTGATGTCAACAACTCTGGAAAAATCTTCCTCACTCATTTTCATGAGAAGTCCGTCCTTCGTAACTCCGGCATTATTTACCAGGATATCAACACGTCCGTATTTCTCTGCAACAGCTTTGAAAAAAGCTTCACATGCATCAAAATCTGCCACATTGCACTGCAGGATATCTGCCTGGCCGCCGGCTGCCTCGATCTCTGCTTTTGTTTCCCGGGCTTTTTCTTCTGAGCCGTTATAATTGATCACTACAAGGTTTCCTGCTTTTGCAAGCTCCAGGGCGATGGCTTTCCCGATCCCACGTGCACCGCCTGTTACAACTGCGATTTTTTTCTCTGACATATGAATTCCTTTCTGATGTTATGCGGTCATCCGTGATCCGCATTTGTTACCTGGCATTTCTGTCTGCTGCACTATGCCTGCTTTATTTTTGATTCTTTATCTTTTTTTCCAATATTTATACCAGTTCCTGGCAGACCTTCTCTGCATCTTCTACGGTCTGGATGTTATATACTTTTACATTTCTGTCGATCTTTCTCATAAATCCGGCAAGGGTTCTTCCCGGTCCGATCTCAATAAATGTATCTACTCCCTGACGGATCATATTTTCCACACTCTGCTGCCAACGCACGGAAGAAGAAATCTGTTTTTCCAGAAGTGCTTTTGTTTCCGCCGGATCTTCCACATACTCTGCGGTCACGTTTGTCACATACGGGATTTTAAGTTCATGAAGTGTGACACCCTCCAGAACCTTTCCCAGTTCTTTTCCTGCAGTGGCAAGCATTGCGGAGTGGAACGGTCCGCTGACATTTAACGGGATCACTCTTCTTCCTCCGGCTGCCTTCAGCTTTTCAGAGGCTTCCGCAACTGCCTCCGCAAGGCCTGTGATCACGATCTGGCCGGGACAGTTGTAGTTTGCAATGCTTACATCTGCAATGTCTGCAAGCACTTCCTCGATCTTCTCTGTCTCCATTCCCATAACTGCTGCCATGCTTCCCTTACCTGCCGGAACTGCCTGCTCCATAAGGATTCCCCTTTTTCTCACGGTAGTAACAGCATCCTTCAGCTCCATGCCGCCGGCAGCTTCAATAGCGCAGTACTCGCCAAGGCTTAATCCTGCAGTTACATCTGGATGAAGTCCCATCTCCTCTACCACCTTCTCCATGGCAAGACAGGTAGTGACCAGTGCAGCCTGTGTATATTCAGTCAGGTCAAGCCTGTCATTTTCTTCAAAGCAAAGTGCTTTCATATCCAGATCCAGCCACTCACCGGCAGAGTCGAAAACATCCTTTGCTGTATCGTATTTCTCATAAAAATCTTTTCCCATTCCGGCCTTCTGTGCACCCTGGCCCGGAAAGATGAATGCTGTTTTTCCCATTTATTATTCCTCCACAAGAAAACTGTTTTTCTTTACAGTCTCTTTTGTCTCTCTGATCAGTCTTGCCATCAGCTCCTTACAGGTCGGTACATCCTTTACCATACCTGCGATCTGTCCGGACATAACGCTTCCGGTTTTTACATCGCCGTCAACAACAGCCTTCCTGAGGCCACCAAGTGTCAGCATTTCCAGTTCTTCAAAGGATGCACCTGCAGCTTCTTTCTCCAGATATTCCTTTGTCATAGGGTTTCTTAAGGTACGGACTGGATGACCTGTGGTACGGCCGGTTACTCTTGTGTCGATATCCCTAGCTTTCAGAAGGAATTGTTTGTAATTCTCATGTACGTGACATTCCTCTGTTGCCACAAATCGGGTTCCCATCTGTACGGCTTCTGCACCCAGCATGAAGGCTGCCGCGATCCCACGACCGTCTGCAATTCCACCTGCTGCAATTACCGGGATCTTTACTGCATCCACGACCTGCGGTACCAGCGCCATAGTGGTTGTCTCACCGATATGTCCGCCAGACTCGGTTCCCTCTGCTACCACTGCATCTGCGCCACAGCGCTCCATTCTTCTTGCAAGAGCTACAGATGCAACAACCGGGATCACCTTTACTCCGGCTGCTTTCCATGCTTCCATGTATTTTTCCGGGCTTCCGGCGCCGGTTGTTACTACCTTGATCCCTTCTTCTACTACGATCTTCGCAACCTCATCGGCACTTGGACTCATCAGCATGATGTTTACACCAAAAGTCTTATCTGTCAGTTTTTTCGCCTCACGGATCTGCTCACGCACCCACTCTGCCGGTGCGTTTGCCGCTGCGATCAGTCCCAGGCCGCCTGCCTCGGATACTGCTGCCGCAATGTGATGATCTGCCACCCAGGCCATACCGCCCTGGATGATGGGATATTCAATACCAAGTAATTCTGTAACTCTTGTTTTCATCTTTTACCTCCGGAAAATTAAATCAAGCGGATAAAAGCATCCGCGGTTTATTTGGATCAAGCGGATAAAAACATCCGCATTCACTACATAGCCTTATTTTAACAATTCATTAACAGAGGCTTTAATACTCGATCAGGCTTGCTCCGTACGTCAGTCCGCCGCCGAAGCCTGCAAGGACCATTCTGTCACCCCGCTGCAGTTTTCCACTTTTTTTCATCTCATCCAGGAGGATAAGAAGACTTGCGGAAGAAGTATTGCCGTATCTGTCCATATTCATAGGGAACTTGGAAATGTCTTCGCCCAGCCGCCTTGCTGCGGAACGGATGATCCGCTCATTTGCCTGGTGGAGAAGATAATAACTGATATCTTCACAGGAAACCTGCTCTCGGGAAAGAAGCTCCTTCACAGCCTCCGGTACCTTGCTCACGGCAAAGCTGAACACTTCCTTTCCGTTCATCTGTATGTAAGTTTCCTTTGCCTTCGGATCATTTTCATAACGGATCTGATTTCTGCTCTGTAAGGTAAGTGCACCGCCTTTTTTTCCAATGGAATGGGTTACCTGTGCATAGCTTCCACCCTCTTCTGCTCTCAGCACGACTGCTCCCGCACCATCCCCGAAAAGAATGCAGGTGCCACGATCTGTCCAGTCCGTTAAACCGGATAGTTTTTCCGCTCCGATCACAAGGGCATTCCTATATATTCCCTGGGCCAGGTATGCCTGCGCAGTGTTCAGTGCCAGAAGAGATCCTGTGCAGGCGCCGTTCAGATCAAAGCAGGTAGCCTTTTCCGCTCCGAGCCGCTCCTGCACCCCACATGCCACACAGGGCATGATCTCTGTTGGAGAAATGGTTGCCACAAGGATCAGATCGATTTCTTCTGCCTTCATTTCTGCGTCTTCCAGAGCTTTTAATGCTGCCCCCGCTGCCATCGTCACAGTATCTTCGTCCTCTTTTGCAATATGTCTCTGTACCACACCGGTTCTTTCCCGGATCCACTGATCACTGGTTTCCACCATCTTTGCCAGATCGTTGTTATCCCACACTCTGTCCGGTGTCCACGAACCGGTTCCACATATTTTACCTGTCATATTTTTCTCCATGATATCTGTCTTAAATCAGTCTGTATAAATCTGTACTGCTGTTCTCTGAATTATCTTTTATCTTAAAATATTTTGATTATCAAATTATATCATCATAAAAGTATTTGTCAAGAAGGAATTTTTGAGCATCCTTTTATGAAAAAAATAACAGCTGCCCCAGGCGTGGAGTATTGGTCTCTCCTCTGTCCTGTGACAGCTGTTATTTTTTTCAGACAGGTATTGTATTTATGGTTATTGCATTTATAGTTATTGCCTTCATAGTTTTACTTCATCGCCCACTGTACCAGGCACACCACACCAATCTGCACCAGCAGTATCACCGGTACACCAATTGCAAATCTGGCTTTTCGGGTTTTGTGGTGAAAAAATCTCATGCCAAGGATTGCCCCAACGCTGCCACCAATGACAGCACTTAAGATCAAGGTCTTCTCCGGGATCCGCCATTTATTACGACGGGCTTTCTGCTTGTCAACTCCGAAAAGCACAAAAGCCAGGATATTGACTGCAAGCAGATAATAATATATGTAATCATTCATGATAGCTTCCTCCGGGCTCTGTGTCCTGTATTTCGGACAGTAACCGATTTATGTATTCATTGCAGTTTGATGATCAGCACCGGTATGGGCGGATCATTAGGCCGGTTTGCATATTCCGACAGGATCACCAGATATTTATGAGGATCCAGCTGACGGATAAACGCAAGCATCTCATCCCGTTCCTGATATCCTGTATCCCCGCCACTGTAAATACAAAGTGTCATAAGTCCGCCCTTTTTCAGAAGCTTAAGTCCGCTTTCCACCGCTCTTATGCTGCTGTCTGCTCTGGTCGCCACCGAATGGTCTCCGCCGGGAAGATATCCCAGATTAAAGGTGATGCAAGACACGGTTTCTTCTTCTGCATAAACATCCATATTCTCATGAGACTCCAGAAGAAGCTGATAATTTTCCGGACAGTTATCTCTTTTCAGTCGCTCCTTCGTATGTTCCAGTGCCTGCTTCTGAATGTCAAAAGCCAGAACCCGTCCTCTTTTTCCTGCAAGCTGGCTTAACAGAGCCGTGTCATTGCCATTTCCCATTGTTGCATCGATACAGATGTCTCCCGGCATGACCTGCTGCCGTATAAAATGCTGCATGTATGCAATGATCTGAAGATTTTTCATTTAAAAATCCTTTCAAAATTCTCTTACAGTTCATGATAATACGGACAGATATCCTCATAATGTCCATCCTTCATACGGAACCCCTTCGGGATCACGCCAAGCTGGGTAAATCCAAGTCTCTCATAAAGATGTCTTGCAGGAACATTGCAGGCCACAACCGCATTAAACTGCAGGACACCAAAACCATACTCTTTTCCCCGGGTCAGACAATCGGATACCAGCTTTTCTCCAATGTGAAGTCCTCTGGAATCTCTGCTTACCGCATAGCTGGCGTTACAGATATGACCGCATCTTCCGATATTATTCGGATGAAGAATGTAAAGTCCGTAAACTTTTCCGCTTTCCGCATCTACTGCTGCAGCTGTATAGGTCTGTTCTGCAAAAAAAGCTTTTCCTGTCTCTTCGTTAAGGCATTCTTCCTGTGGAAAAGCCACACCGTCTTCTACAACCTCATTCCATATCCGGATCAGATCCGGAAGATCTTTTTCTTCGTATTTTCTTACTGTAACATTCATGATGATCTTCTCCTCTATTTAAGCAACTCCACATTCCGTCCGTTTCTTCGGATCACACCCTCATCCGAAAGATTTTTGATTTCCCGCATCATGGCACTACGGTCCACACTTAGGTACTGGGCCAGTGCGGTATAGGACATGGGCAGCTTGAATTTCCCGGCATTTTTTTCCGCAGCCAGAGAATGCAGATAAGCTATCAGCTTCTTCCTGGTGGAGGATCGTGAAAGCATGTATATCCGATCCGTCTGCTGCCTGGAACGGAGGGCTGTCATCTGCAGAAGATTACTGACCATCTGGCTGTGATGATGACAGGCATTTTCACAGCGCTTGATCACATGCTCATAATCAATAAACAGCACCTTCGTCACGGTAGTGGCACATACATAATAATGCTGGGAATCTGACGGAAGCAGAAACGGTTCGCCAAATACACTGTCCTTATTCAGTTCATCGATGACATACTCATTTCCATCCTCGTCACAGCAGTAGAGAACTGCTCTTCCCTCCTGGATCAGACCGATCTTTTTCATGGAGCTGGAATATTCCATGATGGTTTCTCCATTCTGAAAAACTTTCTCCCGGACTTTGAAGCAGACACGCATTCTTTCCTGTTCTTCGGGCAAAATATCCGTAAATAAAGTGATATGCTCCATAAATTTTCCTCCCACCGGCAAAATACTCTTCCGCATATCTGTACTTTCCTCTTTGTATACAAGACTATGTAAGAGGACTCTCAAAGCAACTATCCGCATTTTATTTTGCTGCATGTTTCTGATTTTATACCAGCACGAAAAAAATGTAAAGTCTGGAAATTTTTCCTGTTTTGTTGTATTTGCAACAGTTTTTGCCATCAATTTCTGTTATATTTTTATCAAAGTTAAGAAACAAACAAATCACTGAAGCATATAAATAAATCCACCATAGAAAGAAAAGAGGAATCGCTCATGAAAATCACAGATACCATCAAATATGTAGGCGTTAATGATCATCAGGTTGACCTTTTTGAGGGCCAGTACAAAGTGCCGAACGGCATGTCCTACAACTCCTATGTGATCCTGGACGAAAAAATTGCGGTTATGGATACGGTAGATGCAAATTTTACTCACGAATGGCTTGATAATATCCAGAAAGTTCTGGGCGACCGGAAACCGGATTATCTGATCGTACAGCATATGGAACCGGATCACGCAGCCAACATCGCAAACTTCCTGAAGGCTTATCCGGACACCATCGTTGTTTCCAACAAAAAAGCCTTCGCCATGATGCAGAACTTCTTTGACCTGGATCTGGAAGGTCATCAGATCATCGTAGATAACGGCGGAACCCTTTCCCTTGGAAAACACGATCTGACTTTTGTATTTGCACCGATGGTTCACTGGCCGGAGGTTATGGTCACTTATGACAGCACAGAAAAGGTTCTTTTTTCCGCAGACGGCTTCGGAAAATTCGGCGCCCTGGATGCAGAGGAACCATGGGACGATGAGGCAAGAAGATACTATATCGGCATCGTTGGAAAATATGGTGTGCAGGTGCAGAACCTTCTGAAAGTAGCCGCAGCTCTGGATATCCAGACCATCTGCCCGCTCCACGGACCGGTTCTTACTGAAGATCTTGGACATTATATCAGCCTCTATGATACCTGGTCTTCCTACACACCGGAGGATGACGGAATCGTGATCGCCTACACTTCTGTATACGGTCATACAAAAATAGCCGTTCAGCAGTTGGCCGATAAATTCCGCAGCAAAGGATGTCCAAACGTTGTTGTCTATGATCTTGCAAGAGACGATATGTCCCAGGCACTGAGCGATGCTTTCCGTTACTCCAAGCTGGTTCTCGCAACCACCACATATAATGCAGGCATCTATCCGTTTATGAACGACTTTATTACCCGTCTGACAGAGCACAACTTCCAGAACCGCACGGTAGGACTGATTGAAAACGGAACCTGGGCACCGCTGGCAGCGAAGGTTATGAAAGAAATGCTTTCCAAATGCAAAAAGATCAGCTGGCTGAATACCACAGTTAAGATCATGTCTGCAGTAAACGAAGAAAACCGCAGGCAGATGGAAGCTATGGCTGATGAGCTCTGCCAGGAATACATTGCAAAAAGCGATGATCTTGCCAACAAGAATGATATGACTGCTCTGTTCCGCATCGGTTACGGCCTCTATGTGGTAACCTCCAACGATGGCAAAAAGGACAACGGTCTGATCGTCAATACCGTTACACAACTTACCGACAACCCATATCGCGTGGCTGTCAACATCAACAAGGCAAACTACTCTCACCACGTGATCCAGCAGACCGGTATCATGAACGTAAACTGCCTGTCCACAGATGCTCCGTTCTCTGTTTTTGAGCAGTTCGGCTTCCAGTCCGGCAGAAGCACCGATAAATTTGCCGGACAGAAAGTAAACCACTCCGACAACGGCCTGGTATTCCTGGACAAATATATCAATGCTTTCATGTCCCTGAAGGTAGAAAACTATGTGGATCTCGGCACTCACGGAATGTTCATCTGCAGCGTCACAGAGGCCCGTGTCATGAGCGATCAGGATACCATGACTTACACCTACTACCAGAAACATGTAAAGCCAAAGCCACAGACCGAGGGCAAAAAAGGCTGGGTATGCAAAGTCTGCGGATACATCTATGAAGGCGATGAACTTCCGGAAGATATCATCTGCCCGCTGTGCAAGCATGGCGCTGTGGATTTTGAGCCGATCGAAGGATAAGACTGAAATCCCCATAAATTGATTTAATCCGGTTACAGCTCCCTTATTTTTACAAATTATAAACCACAAAAAAGACAGGCTTCTGAGGTGGCCCGTCTTTTTTGTATTATCATCCAATGTCTTCTCAGCGTCTTTCACCAAATTTATTCTTACAGCAGATCAGACACTCACGCTCTGTATTTCTGCAGGAATCCTGAAATTTACGGATCATATGCCTTTTATTTATTTCATCAGTCTGATAACCTGCTCTGCAGTATCTGCCAGATTCTGCTTGGCATTCTCATTTTTCATGGCCTCCTCCAGAGTTACCACTCCGCGGAGGATCGGGAAAAAGGCATCGATCCCTGCATCGTTGCAGGCTCTTGCGTCACGCTGTACGGCACCTGCAAAGGCGATCACCTTTTTGCCATATTTCTTTGCAAGCTTTGCAACACCTACCGGCGCTTTTCCCATGGCTGTCTGTCCATCCATACGTCCCTCACCTGTGATCACAAGATCCGCGTCTTTGATGTAGTCCTCAAGTTTTGTCTCATCCAGCACGATGTTGATCCCGGATTCCAGAACTGCATCGGTAAAGGTCAGGAATGCAAATCCCATTCCGCCGGCAGCACCTGTTCCCGGATACTTTGCATCTGCTTTCGGAAAACGCTCCTTTGCAAGCTCTGCGTAAGCACCCAGCCACTGATCCATGTCCTGGATCATCTCCGGTGTAGCACCCTTCTGCGGTCCGTAGATGGCACTGCATCCAAGCTCTCCGCAAAGAGGATTTGTGACATCGCAGGCAACACGGAATTTACATTCTGCAAGCTCCGGGATCACATAGGCAGCTGTGATCTCTGTGATGTCTTTCAGGCCCCTTGCTCCCGGAAGGACCTGCTTTCCGTCTTTATCCAGAAATGCATAGCCAAGTGCCTGAAGCATTCCCACACCACCGTCATTGGTGGCGCTTCCGCCGATACCCACAATAAATCTGCGGCAGCCTTTTTCGATGGCGTCCTTGATCACCTCACCGACACCGTAGGTTGTGGTATAAAGAGGATTTCTTTTTTCGTCCGGCACCTGCGTGATCCCTGCTGCACCAGCCATTTCGATCACTGCGGTCTTTGTGCTTTCGATGATGCCATACTCACAGATCACCGGCTCGCCAAGAGGCCCCGTAACCTTTACGTGCTCTGTTTTTCCGTTCATTCCTTCGACAAGGGCTTCCACGGTTCCCTCTCCACCGTCTGCCAGTGGTCTTACCTGAACTTCTGCGTCCGCATCCACACGATGGATACCTTCAGCAGCTGCAAAGCCTGCCTCCATGGATGTCATACTGCCCTTAAAAGAATCGATCGCTGTTACTACCTTCATTTTATTTTCCTCCTGTATGATTTTTATGTAAAGCTGATATCCGTACTCTCCGTTCTATCATTCCGTGTACCGGAAATGTGAAATGTTCATTTACGTGTCAGGCGGATATTCTCTGCGCAGCTCAGCAGCCAAATAACTGTTCTGCTGTTTGGTTATCAGCTGTCCCCGGATGAAAAGAACCTTCTGCGAACTTATTTTTCCCTGGAAATGTCTCTGGCTGATGCCGCAGAGAAGCTTTTTCTCCACAAAAATACTCTTCAATATAAATTAAACCACATTTATAAAAAATGTGGTCTCAATCCCCGAAAATTCCGGGACGCTGTTCTGTTGTATCTGGCACTGGAGCTGGAATGAACCGGCCATTTCACTATCCTCTCACATGAAAGCCAAACTCCTCCTCCAGTGGAATTTCCCTCGCTTCAATCCCCTCGATCTCCACAAAGCTCTGCTGAGAAAGGCGTTCTACCATCTCCCGGATTTCTTCTCTGGTTCCCTGTACTTCCATTTCCACACGATCATCCCAGAGATTCCGTACCCAGCCGGTCAGTCCTATGGACTGTGCAATATAATAGGAGCGGTAACGAAAGCCTACTCCCTGTACTCTTCCTGAAAAATAAAAATGTTTCCGAATCTTTTCCATCTGGCACCTCATATTTTCTGTCTTAACTATTCTGTCTCTGTATCTCCACCCGAAATTCTCCCGCATCCGCCGCAGGAATATCATAACCAGATTATATAATATTTCTTTATAAATTGTAAAGTTATATCCTTCTATCTATTGGAAACTATAATCATCTGCGTTATAATGGTTTTTATCAGAATAAAAAGAAATTTACTTTCTTTTGCAGAAAATATTTTCAACAAAATTTAACATCAGGAGGTAATGATCATGAATGAAAGCATCAAAAACCTGTTAGAACGCAGAAGCATCCGCGCCTACAAAAAAGAACTTGTTCCGAAAGAAACTCTGGATACGATCCTGGAAGCAGGAAAATATTCCCCCAGCGGCATGGGACAGCAGAGCACTCTTATGGTAGTGACACAGGATCCGGAGCTGGTTGCAAGGCTTTCCAAAATGAACGCAGCTGTTATGGGCAGCACCTCAGATCCGTTCTACGGCGCCCCAACTGTGATCATTGTCTTTTCCGACAGCAAAATGGGCACTTGTGTGGAAAACGGAAGTCTTGTGATGGGAAATCTCATGAATGCCGCACATGCTCTCGGCGTGGACTCCTGCTGGATTCACCGTGCAAGAGAAGTTTTTGACTCCGAGGAAGGAAAAGAGCTGAAGAAGCAGTGGGGTGTTCCGGAGGAATATATCGGCGTGGGCCACTGTGTTCTTGGATACCGTGACTGTGAGTATCCAACAGCCAAACCGCGTAAAGATGGTTTTGTGATCCGTGTGTGATCGGCTTGCAGAATAAAATTTCCACTGCCAAAAACTTTTAATGTAAATAAAGATCTGACAGATTCCTGCATGATACGCATCGCTACGTATCTGAGAATACACAGGGAAACAACCCTCCGGTATCATAAATACCAGAAGCTTTTCCCGTCTTCTCCGGCAGTGATCTGTCAGATTTTATTTTCTCTTATTTCAGTGCTTTATCCTTATATCTAGAAATCTCCTCCAGATATTTTTTCCCAAGGGCACTGATGTTAACACCCTTTCTGGCAACATAACCGATCGTCATGATCTCATCGGAATCCAGCTTCACAGCACAGTAATCGGAACCATTAAGATCCTCACAGATAATACCGGAGCATAAGGTATATCCATTCAGTCCTACCATCAGGTTCAGCATAGTAGCCCTGTCATCGGCTTTGATCAGCCGTTTGTATTCATAGGTGCTCAAAACCTCCTCCGCAAAATAAAAAGAGTTATTTCCTCCCTGTTCAAAGGACAGACACGGATATTCCTTCAGTTCTTCCAGCGTGATCTTCTCACGCTTCGCCAGAGGATGCCCCTTCCACATATAAACGTAGATCCGACAGTTGAGAAGTTCGTGAAACTCCAGACCATACTCGTGAAACATTTTTGCAAGTACATTATGGTTAAAATCATTTACGTAGAGGATCCCGATCTCACTCTTGAAATTACGGACATCCTCGATGACCTGATGCGTCTTGGTCTCGTGGACCGCAAATTCGTACTCATCCATGCCGAATTGCTTTACCAGCTCCACAAAGGCATTAACTGCAAAGGTATAATGCTGCATGGAAACACTGAATTTTTTGCGTGACTGTTCCTTGGAAATATATTTGGCTTCCATCAGTTCGTACTGTTCCACCACCTGCCTTGCATACCCCAGAAATTCTTCGCCTGCAGGCGTTACGGCGATTCCTCGGTTCGTTCTTCGGAAGATCTCAACACCGGTTTCTGCTTCCAGCTCCCGGATTGCCGTGGAAAGACTGGGCTGAGAAATATAAAGGCTTTTTGCTGCCTCGTTCATAGATCCGGCTTTTGCAATTGCTATGGTATATCTGAGCTGTGCCAGAGTCATCTTTCTGCCTCCCCGTTTCTTGTTCCGGCTTTCTGTTCCTCTTCAGGCAGATCCGGCAACAAGCATCCTTTATCTTTTTATTTAAGGTAGTTCTTATCTACATATCCTTCTTTTCCAAGCTTCGGAACATATACATACCAGTAAGTACTGTCTTTCTTCTCAATGACTTCTACCGTATCTCCGTTATTCAGCTGGGCGATCTCATTGTCCTTGTCATACGCCTTTGTACTGCGCAGAGCCAGATAGCCGCTTTCCACTTTAACAGTCATGGATGGAGTTGTCGTACCTGAGCCTCCGGTAAGATAGTTCCTGTCAACATAACCGGTCTTATCCAGCTGCGGAACATATACATACCAGTACTGATCGTTGCTGGTGTCCTTCACCTGAACCGTGTCACCGGTATTCAGCTGTCCGATCTCATTGCTTTCATTATAGGCTGCCTTATTGCGAAGGGCAAGATAACCAGTTTCTACTTTAACTGTCCACAGACCACTGTTGTAAATATACCGGTTATCCACATATCCGGATTTATCAAGCCCCGGAGCATATACGTACCAGTAAGTAGAATCACTGCTGTCCTTTACAAGAACGACATCTCCGGTATTCAGACGTCCGATCTCGTTACTGTCATTGTAAGCTGCGGTACTTCGAAGAGCCAGATAGCCTTTTTTTACCTTTACTGTCCAGGAATCGTTGGAAGCTGTGGCGTTCTCTACTATCTGGATATAGTTTTTGTCCAGATATCCGGATTTATCCAGTCTTGGCACGTATGCATACCAGTAGGTAGCGTCCTTCCGATTTGTAACTTCCACAAGATCTCCTGTATTCAGCTGTCCGATCTCATTGCCTTTGTCAAAAGCCTTCTCACTCCGGAGAGCCAGGTATCCATCTGTGACTTTGACTTTAAAAGTGGTTCCTGCTGCTGCCTTTGCCTCCCGGATCGTCGCCGGAAAAGCTGCTGCCAGTATAAGTGTCAGAAGTACCAGCCTTTTTACTGCCTTTATATGGGACAGAAGAGTTCTTTTTCTCATATTATACGCCTCCTTTTCTTTTTTGGATCTTTCTCTGATCTGCGGCTCTCTCTGTTTTTTATTTACTGAGCAGACCGCACCGGAATTTATGGTAGTATTATATCATATTTTTAGCTGATAGCTGTAAGAATCATATCTCTTATTGCAGTCCAAAATGTTCTTTTCCACAATGCAGGTATTGACACTTTTAATTATCAGTGTTATATTACATATAGAACAGGATAAAAGTAATGCCCCCGGGATTTTTCCCGGGGAATTTTATACGCATACGTTCAATATATGACAGTCCGGGAGATCTGTCCTCTGAGAGGACAGATCGATCATCCGGGACGCTGCAGACTATAATATAAGGGAAGGTGAATACCATGGCAGTAAAAAGAGATTATTACGATGTTCTGGGCATTGACCGGAACGCAGATGAAAAAACAATAAAAAAAGCCTATCGTAAACTGGCCAAAAAATATCATCCGGATACAAACGCCGGTAATGCAGATGCCGCAGATAAATTTAAAGAAGTAAACGAAGCCTACGATGTCTTAAGTGATCCAAAGAAGAAAAAAATGTATGATCAGTTTGGTCATGCCGCATTTGAAGCAGGAGCTGATCCTGGAGCCGGCGCAGGTGCCGGTGGATTCGGCGGATTCCAGGGTGGCGGCAATGGCAGCTATCAGGAATTTCATTTTAACGGTGAAAATATGGACGATATTTTTGGTGATATCTTCGGAAATATGTTCCACGGCAGTCACGGCGAAAGCCGCGGTTTCGGCAGCAATGGCACATATGAGCATTTCACCGGTAACGGTGGCGGCTTTCACAGTGGATTTGGCGGAAGTGGCTTTCACAGTGGCAACGGCTTCGGCGGATTCCATCAACAGGATTTTCCGCAAAAAGGCTCTGATGTGAAGGCCAGCATCAACGTTACCTTTGATGAGGCAGCTTTTGGTGCAGATAAAAGGATCTCTCTGTCCGGTCCGGACGGAAGCTCCGGTGCACCGCAGACACTTCAGATTCATATTCCGGCAGGTATTGATACCGGCAAGAGTATCCGTCTGAAAGGAAAAGGCATGCCCGGAACCGGCGGCGGTGAGCCTGGTGACCTTCTTCTGAAGGTTACCGTAGGAACACGTCCTGGCTATGAACGAAAGGGATCGGATGTTTATACCACCATTTCTATTCCTTACACAACCGCTGTTTTCGGCGGTGAAGCCACCGTTCCCACCCTTTACGGAAATGTTATCTGTAAGATCAGGGAAGGTATGCAGTCCGGTTCCAAGATCCGCCTGAGAGGAAAAGGCATTGTTTCCATGAAGAACCCTTCCGTCCGCGGTGATCAGTATGTAACCATTCAGATCCAAGTTCCTCAGAATCTGAATTATTCCGCAAAAGAGAAACTCCATGAATATGCAAAGGCCTGTGGACTGGAACGGAATAATGCCACCGGATCACATGTAGCATAAAAGTTAAAATAAAAGAGTATCACAAAGCTCATCACTATCAATGAGTTCCTGTGATACTCTTTTTTGATTTTAAAGTAAGATCTGATATAGCTTATGACAGCGTCATATCTCCATCTTTCACCCATCCGAGCTTACGTACAAACATATTGATCAACGGGCAGAGAACTGCCGGGAGAATAAAAGAGATCAGAAAAAGTCCTGCCCAGTCCATAGCTGTAACAGCTGTCTTGGTTCCTTCTGCAATATCATTCATCCATCCTGTATACACACCGATCTGACCTACAAAACCGCAGGTACCCATTCCTGAGGATACAGCAGTTCCGTTCATCTGAAGCCTGAACAAGCAGGTTGCAATAGGTCCTGTGATAGCAGATGTTACGATCGGAGCAATCCAGATCCTTGGATTTCTGACAATATTACCCATCTGGAGCATGGAAGTTCCAATTCCCTGAGAGACAAGACCACCCCATTTGTTTTCCCTGAAGGACATGACCGCAAAACCTACCATCTGCGCACAGCAGCCCGCTACTGCAGCGCCGCCTGCCAGTCCGGTAAGTCCCAGAGCCGCGCAGATCGCAGCAGAAGAGATTGGCAGCGTCAGTGCGATTCCAACAAATACAGAAACCAGGATTCCCATAAAGAATGGCTGCAGATCTGTTGCCCACATGATCACGCTTCCTACCTTCATGGCAGCTTTTCCAAGAGCCGGTGCCCACCATGCGGAAAGACCTACGCCCACACCGATGGTTACAAGAGGCGTTACAAGGATATCGATCTTTGTTTCCTTTGAAACTGCCTTACCGATCTCAGCCGCAACAATGGCAACAAACAGTACAGCCAGAGGACCGCCTGCTCCGCCAAGTGCGTTGGAGGCAAATCCAACGGTGATCAGCGAAAACAATACCAGCGGCGGGCAATGCAAGGCGTAACCGATGGCTACTGCCATGGCAGGGCCGCTCATGGCAGATGCCAGAGAACCTACTGTATACTGGGTATCATTGACTGTGGCAACTGCCATAGTCAGAAACGGAATGTGAAACTGTGTGCCAATGGTGTTGATGATCGTACCGATCAGCAGGGAACAGAAAAGTCCCTGTGCCATAGCTCCCAGTGCATCGATACCATATCTCTTCAGAGAGATCTCGATATCCTTCCGTTTTAGAAATGCTTTGAATTTTTCCATTTTTAAACTCTCTCCTTACCCTGATCCGCTTCCTGCCGGATCAGTTCCTTTATTTGCAAAAAGCCTCGCTTACTTTCTCAAGTTCCTCGCGGATGGAAATATGCTGCGGACATACTTCCTCACACTGTCCGCATTTTATACATTTATCTGCACGCTTTCTGCCATGACTGACTACCAGCCAGTCTTCCTGATGCGCTGCGGCGGCTTTATTTCCGTACAATGTCAGATAATTCATTGCTGTAAAAGAACCGGAAATTCCAATTTCCATCGGACAGACCTTTGCACAGTAGTTACAGGTTGTACATGGGATCAGAGGAATTTTGCTCATAGCCTCTCTTGCCTTATCAAGAGTCTCCTTCTCACTGTCAGTAAGACCATTGAAATCCTTCATAAAGGAAAGGTTATCCTCCATCTGTGCAACATTGCTCATTCCGGAAAGTACGGTGATCACGCCTTCCAGATTTGCCGCAAAACGGATCGCCCAGGATGCTGTGGATGCTTCCGGCTCTGCTTCCTTCAGAAGCTTTTCCACTGCTTCCGGCGGAGTTGCAAGCATGCCGCCTTTTACAGGTTCCATGATAATGACCGGTTTTCCATGTTTTCTGGCTACCTCGTAGCAGGCTCTTGACTGGATCACCGGATTTTCCCAGTCTGCGTAATTGATCTGCAGCTGTACAAATTCCATTTCCGGATGTGCAGTGAGAAGTGCATCCAGCTCCTCCGGTGTGGAGTGGAACGAAAATCCTGCATGTCTGATCAGACCGGCTTCCTTCTGTTCATGGATCCAGTCCCATAAACCGTACTTATCAAAATATTTTGTTCTGTGCTCTCCAAGATTGTGGAGAAGATAAAAGTCGAAATATCCTGCCTTTGTTCTCTCCAGAGATGTTTTAAACTGTGCAAGAGCTTCATCTCTTGTCTTGCAGTTGATCCAGGCTGCCATCTTGGTGGCTAACTGATATTTTTCTCTCGGATAACGCTCTACCAGCGCTTCGCGGATAGCATCTTCGCTTCCTGCATAAGCCCATGCTGTATCAAAATATGTAAATCCGGCTTCCATAAATTTGTCCACCATGACTTTGGTCTGCTCCACATCGATCACACCTTCTGATTTCTGCGGAAGTCTCATAAGGCCAAAACCAAGTTTTTTGATCTCTTCACCTAAATATGCCATATCTTTCTCCCTTCTTATTACATACCGGAAAATTCCTCATATCATCTGATATATCACCGGATAAGCAATATTTCTGACACAGATATCTCCCGGACCGTTATATTTTTGCCGCAGAGAAACTGCGTTTCTCCTATTATAACGATATTTTTCCTGGTGGTAAACCTTTTTCTTTTACAAGTGTCAAGACAATGCCTGCATTACATCTGAATTTTTGCAGAAAACAGAAAAACAGCTGCCACACGTTTATCGCACGGCAACTGTCTTTTGTCCTATCAGTTCATCTTTGTTCTTTACACCTCAGATCAAATATTTTAAACTGATATTACTTATAATAACCATATATCGAAAGGCAGAAAACTCTCATGAAAAACAAGCAGGTCATGAACCGCCAGACTTCATCAAAAGAACTTCATCTTATTTCCTGCGGCTGGGAAAAATGTACACCGGAGCAGTCCTATGGTCCAGGTGTACGGCGGTATTACACCATTCACTTTGTGCTGAGCGGGCAGGGCTATTTCTATATGAATAACCGGAAGTATACCCTGAAAGCCGGACAGTGCTTTTTCATTCCTCCTGTGACCAGCTCTCTCTACAAAGCAGAGCCTTCTGATCCCTGGACTTATATCTGGATCTGTTTCAATGGAGAAAATGCTCCCATACTTTGTGAACACTGTCATCTTACTGAAGAAACTCCGGTCCAGCAGCTAAATTCGGTTCTTCCCTATCAGGAAACCATTCTTGAAATGATGGCTCATCCACAACTGACGCCTTCCGGTGAGGCCTATATCCAGAGCGGTCTTTACCGGATCATTGCCCTGCTGGAGGAAGAATTTCATGCTTCCTACACCACCATGGAATCCAACGATAATTTTTACATCACACAGGCTGTTGATTACATCAAAAAAAGTCCGCTACAGAATATCACTGTGACAGATGTTGCTGACTATCTCCATATCAGCCGCAGCCACCTTTACGGACTTTTTAAAAAACATCTTGGAACCACACCCCAAGCATTCCTGACTTCAGCCAAGATCATCAACGCCCGGGAGCTTCTGACCATCACGGATATCCCTGTCTCCAGCGTGGCGTTCTCCTGCGGATATCAAAATCCATTTGCCTTTTCCCGTGCCTTCAAAAAAGAAACCGGCATGACGCCACGGGAATACCGGGAAAAATATCATCATGCCGAGGATCTTCTGGATTGCTGAACCACTTTTCCTGATTTACGGAACAACTACCTTGGCATTATAATATTCCACCGCAGCATCCATGGTCGGACCTTCGTTGTCAAACCAGTCATAAGTGATAGTTTCGCCGTTTTCTCCCCATACCTCCGGGCAGTCGATTTCTTCCCAGTCAAGCGGAACAAAATGCTCTTCCTGTTCTGATGCACGCAGCATGATCTGATGCAGCTCCTCAAATTCCTCCGGATTCAAAACTCCAGGTTTTGCGGATACAAACAGTGGTGTACCGCTCTTTGCAAGAACGTCTGCCCACTGACGATTTTTCTCCCATGGGATCATTCCGAAAATACCGACACAGTCTGCATCAATATGGTAAAACGTATTGTGCTGCGGAAGACGGAATGCCAGCGTATTTACGCCCATTCGTCTGGTACGCTCCCAGATACGTCCGCTGGTATCGTCACCGGTCCGATTCAGATGCATCAGGCCTGCGCCGAGATGTCCGATGGTATTGCAGCCGATGATCACTGCGTTGTTGCTCCGGGAAGCATCATAAATCTCCTGATAAAGCATTTTTACGATTTCTGCGCTGGTTTTGGTCTGATCATAAAAATGCCATTTCTCCATGGAATTGTCTCTTAAATTCGCCTCAAATCCCCATTTCCCAAAGAGATCAAAGGTAGAAAAATCATGCTTGATCAGCGTGTATCCCCAATCACAGATCCTCTCGATATCTTTACGGATATATTCCAGTGCATCCGGGTGGGACGGATCGAGACAGCCATTATAGGAAATCCTCCACTCATCCGGGATATTCTCATCTTCATTAAGAAGCAGACGGACCCAGATACCCGGGCGGACACCTTTTTTCTCCAGCTTGTCTGCAAGACCTTTCATATCCGGAAATCTGGCATTGCCTTTTGTCCAGGGTCCACCGTTGTATTCATCCAGGCGGTGATGCTCCTGCCAGCAGTCATCAATGACCATGAACGGAGGATTTTTTACACCTTCGGTCAGTTTCAGGATATAATCGGTATCACTTAAGATCTCCTCTTCGGAGCTGTCACCGTAAGCATAATACCAGTTATTGCTTCCATATACCGGAAACTCTGGGAAGATCGGATCTGTACACATTTTTTCACAGAATTTCTGTGCAGTTTCAAAAGTATCTGCTCCTTCTGCTTCCATGCAGACGATCTGTGCGGCACACAGCTTTCTTCCTTTCAGCTGTACTCCTGTATTTCCGCAGCGAACATCCAGAAACAAAGTAATTCCTTTGGTATCCACCTGCCAGCAGCACATAGCAGAAGGACGGACCTTTACGCCAAAGCAGAGAACCTTCTCAGAAAGCTTCGCCAGAAAATACCATGGCAGATAACGGTTTCCGCTCATTCCATGCCATTCCGCATCACCATAGGTACGTTCCCAGGCATCTCCCAGAAATCTGGCTGATTTCGGGATCTTATAGTTCCATCTCAGCTTCACACATCTTACTGCATCCTCGGATGTGACAAATATATCCTCATGTTCACCTTCGTCCTGAAATTCCACAGTAGTTGCACCGGCAGCTACTGTCGTCTGCCCTCCCTGGCACACAAGTCTCTCCTCTTCTGTTTCCACTGTTACATAATCCGGTACCCCAAGCTTAAAATCTGCATATTTTTTCTGCATTATTCTCTCCTCCTGTACTTTTTCATTTACATTTTGCTTTACCTGCATACTCATGAACACTGTCTTTCTATCGTCTGTTCAACTCAGAAGAATGTACGAAAAATTTTTTTAATACATTTTGTCTATATGCCTTATTATATTGATTTTTTTGGTTTTTTCTATGCTTTAAAGTTATTATAACATTGCAGAATGTTCAATCTGCATAAGCTTTTCAGACCTTGTCCGATTCGCTTTTTAATATAAGAACATAAAGGGCTAAAGGTGGAAATTAGTTTTTCATTTTACGGAACACAAATTCTTCACAATTTTTTAGCACTCACCTCTTGACTTTGCTAACAACATGTGTTATATTACATATAGAACAAAGGAGAAGATAAAAAAGAACTTCCAGATGTTCAGAATAAAACCAAACGATCACCACTGCGGAATAACCCGAAGTGGTAACTATATACCGGCAACAGTTGGATTTCTTGATCCACCGGAACGGCTTTTCAATTTGAAAGGAGAAATGACTTATGATGTTCCCGAGTGTATTTGGAGAAAACTTATTTGATGACTGGATGGATGATTTTGGATTCAGAGATAATTTCTTTAGCGGAAAGAACCCTCTTTATGGCAAACATGCAAAAAATATCATGAAAACTGATGTACGTGAAACAGATAAAGGCTATGAGCTGGATGTAGATCTTCCAGGATTTAAGAAAGATGAAGTACAGGTACAGCTGAAGGATGGTTATCTTACCATCTCTGCTGCCAAGGGTCTTGACAAAGACGAGGAAGACAAGAAAGGCAATTATATCCGCCGTGAACGTTATGCCGGCAGCACAAGCAGAAGCTTCTATGTTGGTAATGGTGTAAAAAACGAAGATGTCCATGCAAAATTTGAGAACGGTGTTCTGAGACTTTCTATTCCGAAAAAAGCAGCTGAAGAGATTGAAGCTGATAAATATGTATCTATTGAAGGCTGACATCGACTCACTCTCACAGGGGGAGAATCCATAAGGATTCTCCTCCTCTTTTTTATACGCAATAATACATATGACACTCTCTTTCCAATTTACTACGTACTCACAAGTACTTTCACTCTATAGTAATGATCCTATTGTCAAAGTTTTCATGATATTGGATATTTTTCAACAAATACGCTTGATTTTTTGAATATTTTTTATATATTTTGCATTATATTATTTCATTTTTTTGAAATTAATGGTATAATATGCACAGCTAATCGGATATTTGCAATCCGCATTCGGTTAAATAAATCTGTTTCGTAATCCTTCAGGATAATTCTCCTGAACAACCACGTAAAACACGATCACGACAGGAGGTTTTTATTATGGATCAGGACAACATCATAAAAATTTATGCACGCACTGACAACCGCATACAGCTTAAAATGATTCCGGGACACTTCGTAACATCCCAATCCCATATCACACACTACCTGGATCTCACTACTATGAAATCCAGATGCGCTGAAGCACAGCGTATTGCATCCGCTCTCGCAGCAAATTACGAAGCATCCATTCCGGTAGACACCATCGTCTGCATGGACGGACTTGAAGTGATCGGTGCTTATCTCGCCGAAGAACTGACCAAAGCCGGCGTCCTTTCCATGAACGCACACCAGACCATCTACGTCATCACCCCTGAGTTCAACAGCACCGGGCAGATGATCTTCCGCGACAACTATGAACCAATGATCAATGGAAAAAACATCCTCATCCTAAATGGCTCCATCACCACCGGATCCACATTGAACCGAGCTATCGAAAGCGTTCTGTACTATGGCGGTAAGATCCGCGGCGTGGCAGCCATCTACAGCAGTGTAGACAATGTAGCCACACTCCCTGTCCACTCTATCTTTCAGGCCAGAGACATCCCGGACTATCACTCCTACCGCTCTGACAACTGCCCACTGTGCAAAAACCGCCAGAAGATCGACGCTATTGTCAGCAGCTACGGATATTCTGTATTATAAGATTCAGATCAATCAACGAATCCCCCATGGATAGCAAAACCAGTGGGGGATTCTCTTTATCTTTTCTTATTATAATTGATATTCTCTGTACATGGCTTCACGCATTTCTTTATCTGTAACAACCTTCTGGATCTCATTACCACGATCATCAAGTATAAGCCTGTTGATCAGAACACTAAGTCGTTCTTCCCCCTGGGCCATTCCCTGAGCTATTCCCTGCGCCATTCCCTGAGCTATTCCCTGAGCCATTCCCTGAGCCATTCCCTGTTCTCGCCCCAGTGCTTCAGCCTGTTCCTTAGCTTCCGCCATCAGTCTTGCCCTTTTCTCAGATTCCAGTTCCAGAACATGTCCACCCATAATCTCACCTATTCCTTTCCGGACTTTCTCCTCATTTCTGAAAATATGATCAGATATCCGAGTTATCAGTCCAATCAGATCACTGAACAGTTCAGACCTTCCAGATTCAGTGATCTCTACCTCCAGTTTACTCCGGATCACTTCATATTCATTCAGTAATTCCTGAAAAAGTTGTGGATTCTCACTCATCTCATGCCCTCTTTTTTCATATCGCATGATATAAAAAGGAAGCAGCATAAGAAGACTCTTTTCAAATATCTTATCTTTTGTATAATTCTCTACTTTAATGGCAGGCACTCTGTACAAATGACATCCCCCATCCGGAAAAACCACATCCACTTCCAGAAAATCCGGCGTATTCCTACTATTTCTCAGATACAACACACAAGAACGTGGAAACTCCATCCGATACCTCCGTCCCTGCTTTCTGGCAAACTCAACAGCAGTTGCAAAATCATACTCTATCATCCGTACAGCCATTGTCGTGTCATCCGTACTCTGACATTCTATATGATAAATCCTGTTTCCGATCAACAGCCGAGAATCCGTAATAATCTCACCATCCACCCGCTGATACTCATTACGTAGCTGCACAATCTCCACATCAGCCGGGTATGATGTATGAAAAACATCATTGATCAAAGGCACGACCAGAAACGTCATTTTCTTCATCATAGTACGAAAAACATCATCAAAAATCGTATTATCTCTCAAACAATACTCCTTCTGGTATATACAATTATACCATCAACCAAACACTTCAGAAACCCTGTATACAGTTTTTATAAATATTTTTGAAAAAACGCTTCAGACATTGAAGCAAAAAAGAAACCAAATAAATGGATAGATCTTATAAGATATACAAATCATACCACACATCCCACCACAACACCACAAAAACCCATCTCCAAATTTCGACACCACCTTCCAGCGTCCAGCAACGCTCCGACGCTCACAACCTCCCTCCAAACCACAAGGAAACTCAGCCTTTCCTCCCAGCCATCCAGCGCAGCGCTGATGGCTCATCCAACTCCCGTCAGACCACTCTATCCCTCCCACCATGACCGCACAGTGTGAGGTTTGCAGCAGAAGTCCGGGTGCTTTGGAGTGAGCCTTGGTCCATACTTAGCGTCTGAGGTGGTTCACGGAGAGGTACCCGGCGGCCACAAGCCGTAGGGTAAGGCCCATCTGTCTGAGCCAGGTACGCATCAGCGTACATGGCGAGTTATGGGCCGGCCGCTCCGTGAGACACCTCAGACGCTTAGTATGACCAGGCGAAACGACGGCACCCGGACTTCTGCTGCAAATCTCACACGTCCGTCCGCGTCATCTTGCCCCCACCAAACACCTGTGCTATAATCAAACTAATTAAAAAACCGAGGTAAACCACACATGAACAAAAAAGAAATCGCAGAAATAAAAAAACAATTCACCCCTGACCGCTGCTCCATCACCCGCATCTGCGGCTGCTACGTAGACGGTGAAAAAAACAAAAAAACCGAACTCAAAGAAGCCTTCTTATCCTTATCAGAGGAAGAAACCTTCAAATACTTCGACATCTTCCGAAAAACCCTCACCGGCACCATCGGAAAAAACCTCATCAACATGGAATTTCCTCTGGATCAGGAAACCGAAGGCGGAACCCAAAACTTCCTCATGAAACTCCGCAAAAGCAAACTCACCGACGACACCCTCACCGAAGCCTTCTACGACAGAATCATAGAAAACTACGACTACGGTGAAAACTACTACATCATCCTCATCCACGCAGTCTACGACATCCCCGGCAAATCCTCCGACGGTGCCGAAATGTTCGACGCTTCCGATGAGATCTACGATCACATCCTCTGCAGTATCTGCCCGGTCAAGCTCTCCAAAGCAGGCCTGCATTACAATGCAGAGACAAACAATATTGAAGACCGTATCCGGGACTGGCTGGTAGAAATGCCTGACTGGGGCTTCCTTTTCCCACAGTTCAACGACCGCAGTACCGATATCCACGGACTTCTCTACTACACCAAAAACGCCGAAAATCTCCGCTCCACCATGATGGAAGAAGTCTTCGGCTGCACCACACCACTATCTGCCGGAACCCAGCGTGACTCCTTCAATGCTCTGGTGGAAGAAACCCTTGGTGATGACTGTGCCTACGACACAGTCCTTGAGATCCACGAAAAGCTCAACGATCTCATCGAATCCCAGAAGGACGAACCGGAACCTGTTGTCCTCACCAAATCCGAAGTCAAACGTCTCTTCGAAGAATGCGGCGTAGAAGACGAAAAGCTCCAGAACTTCGATGAACAGTATGAGCTTGCCGCAGGAGAAAAATCAGCTCTGGTAGCATCCAACATCACCAACACCCGGAAATTCGAGATCAAAACCCCTGACGTGGTGATCCACGTAGCACCGGACCGGGCAGAACTGGTAGAAACCCGCATCATCGATGGTCGAAAATGCCTTGTGATCCCCATGGAAAGTGAAATAGAACTCAACGGCATCCGTGTCAGCACACTGAACTCTGTTAAAGATACATCCGCAGAACCGCTTCCTGTTAATGATATTACTGACATTGATAACAGTAACACCGAAGAAGAAATCCCATTTTAAAGGAGACCTTATGAACGATAAAAAAATCCTGTTCTTCGACATAGACGGCACACTGCTTACGCCTCACCCCTTCAAGGTTCCGGAGAGCACCAGCCGCGCCCTCACAAAAGCCCATGAAAACGGTCATCTTCTTTTCATCAACACCGGCCGCACCAAAGTAATGATGCCCTCTGCACTCTCAGAGCTTCATTTCGATGGCTATATATACGGCTGTGGAACCCACATTTACATGGACAACAAATTGCTTTTTTTCCGCACAGTCCCAAATCTTCTGTGCAAGGAAACCGTAGACCTTCTCCGCAAATGCAAGATCGAGGCAATTTTTGAATCCAACACTGAGATCCTGTATGATGGCGCATCTCCGGCCCAGTCCGAATTCGGAGTCAAAATGCGAAAAGAAATTCCAATGGTCGACATCACGAAATTCAATCGGGAGGATGCCTGCACTTACTCCTATGACAAATTCCTGGTACATATGCTGCCGGATTCCGATGTCGAAAAATTCCGCAGCTTCTGTAATGATCATTACACCTATTTTGATCACGGAGACGGAATCTGGGAAGTCACACAAAAGGGTACCAGCAAAGCCACAGGCATGGAATTTCTCCTGGATCGCCTTTCCATCCCCAGGGAAAACTGCTATGCATTCGGAGACAGTCCCAACGACCTTCCCATGCTGAAAGCTGCCGGAGTCGGCGTTGCTATGGGAAATGCTTACGGAGGCATCGAAAAGCACTGCACATACCAGACAAGCGCAGTCGACAGGGACGGGATTCTTCACGCACTGGAGCATCTCGATCTGATCTGATGATCCGTAAAGCAGGCATGAGTATTACAAAAAACGAGCCGTGTACGATAAATCCGTACACGGCTCGTTGTCTTTTCTCTTATCATTCCATTGTAAACATTGTATCTTATTTCTCAGCTTCCGGTGTAGCAGCTGCCTCAGATTCTGTACTGTCTGCAGTCTCCTCATCAGCCTTTGCAGAATCTCCCTCTGTCTCCGGTGTCTCGGTCACATCAGTCTGCTCCTCAGCTGCCGGTGTCTCGGTTGCCTCAGCCTCTGCAGAATCTGCTGTCGGTGTCTCAGTTACATCCGGGTCCGGTGTCGGAGTTGGAGTCTGGATCGTAAAGCTATGATTATCTGTGATCTTGATCTTCTTAATCAATTTTTTCTCTTCTTTGATATCAGCTTTCTTCTTCCAGCCATCTGTTGTATCATTATAAAAATCATCCTTCTTGGTGTTTGTCAGAGACTCTTTCTTACTCTCCGTTGCAGTTTTATCATTCTTGGAATCCAGTCTCACAACATACCATACGGAATCTGTCTTTATGATCTCCTCGTTCAGTGCACCCTCGTCCAGCTTTCTTAAAGCGGTACGAACCTCATCCGGATAAGTAGTTCCGTTAGCAGCACTGTCATCACCTTCCTCATAGGTAGGGCATGTTCCGGTTGTTGCGGTCATATCCTTGGAGATCTCATCTCCAAGAGTATTGAAATCTGCAGCCGGATCCTCTTTAACCTTGTCATAGAACTTCTGAAGATTCTCTTTATTCTTCTTGATATCATCATCGGAAAGATCATCTCCGCTGACCTTTGCACTTGCATAGCTGAAAGACATCTGCTGATATTCTTTCTCATCCAGCTTCACGTCCGCTTTGGCTTCAATGGCATCCTTCATCTTCACATCGTATGTTTCAAGCTCGAGGAAAGTCTTCACCATATCTTCATCAACCGCAAGCTCTGCAATTGTCTCATCGGAATTGGCAGCCATAAAGTTCTTGGCAGCTTCCTCAAGAGCCTTCTGCTCATCATCTGTGATTTCAACATCATACTCGGAAGCGTGTTCTTTCTCCAGACACATCTTTTCAACAGTTTCAACAGAAGTTGTTACCGCATTTTCACCGTAAGTCTCATCGGAATCATCATCCATTTTGGTACTCCAGATAGACATATCGCTTCCACCGCCAAGATACATCTTGTACATTGCCTCAGCCTGTGCCTGCTGCATACGTGCTGCCAGACTTACAACGCCAAACGGGATTTCCTGCTTATTGACTGTCACTGCGATCTTTGTACCATCGAGTTTTTTATTTCCGCAGCCTGCCATCATTCCTGCCGCTGTAACGCAGACAAGAGCAGTAACTGCCGCTTTCTTTACTGAATTTCTCATTTCATCCTCCATCTATCCGTCCATAAGAATCACGGTCCGGCTCTTATTCCATAATACTTGATTATAAACGTTTTCACCTTTAAGAGCAAGGAATTTCACGAACTTACACGACATTTCACAAATTATCCACAAGTCTTTCCGGGAAAATATCCGGTATCCACAAACCGGATGTTTTTTCCCGTGGATAACCCTAAGCTTAGCTGATTCTTCCCTTTACTCCAGTGGCTCTGCCAGTTTTGCCAGCTCCCCCGCAAACTTCATCAGCTCTTCGATCAGCCTTCCCTGTGGTGTCAGGATAAATTTCGGCTCATGATCAGCCTTAAACTGCAAACCTCTCCGGTACTGCGCCATAATAGCCGGGATACCTGCGGGATCCAGCTTGGCCTTTTCATAGAGCGTGATCCGGACATCTTTTCCAAGCTGCTTGATCTCCGTCACATATCCCTGATGGGCAAGAGCCTTCAGTCTTGCAATGGCAAGAAGATTCAGCACAGCTTTTGTCGGCTCGCCAAAACGGTCGATCAGCTCCTCCAGCATATCGTCATATTCCTGCTGGCTTTCAATACCGGCAATACGCTTATAAATATCCAGCTTCTGGAACTCGTTGCCGATATAGGAATCCGGGATAAATGCATCAATATTGAGATCAATGGTCGTCTCAAAATCATCCATAGTCCGGATTCCCTTTGCCTCCTTGACAGCCTCACTGAGCATCTTGCAGTAAAGGTCATAACCAACTGCGTTCATATGCCCGTGCTGCTGAGCACCGAGAAGATTTCCTGCTCCACGAAGCTCCAGATCCTTCATAGCTATCTTAAAACCGCTTCCAAGGTCTGAATACTCCCGCATGGCGCTGAGCCGTTTCTCCGCGGTCTCCTGGAGCATCTTGTTTTTGGTATACATCAGGAATGCATAAGCAGTCCTGTTGGAACGTCCTACACGCCCACGGAGCTGATAAAGCTGGGAAAGGCCATATCTGTCCGAATCATGGATGATCATAGTGTTTACGTTGGAAATATCCAGTCCTGTCTCAATAATAGTGGTGGAAACCAGTACATCCACATCTCCATTGATAAAATCATACATTACCTGCTCCAGTTCCCTCTGACTCATCTGTCCATGTGCAAAATCCACTCTGGCCTCCGGCACAAGTCTGGATATCCGAAGGGCTACTTCGGCAATGTCATTGACTCGATTATATACGTAATACACCTGTCCCCCCCGGCGAAGCTCCCTGCGGATGGCTTCCCGAACAGTCTCCTCATCGTACTCCATAACGTATGTCTGGATCGGCACACGATCCATCGGCGGCTCTTCCAGAACGCTCATATCACGGATACCGATGAGACTCATATGAAGAGTTCTCGGAATCGGCGTTGCCGTCAGCGTCAGTACATCCACATCTTTTTTCATCTGCTTGATCTTCTCCTTGTGAGTAACACCAAAGCGCTGCTCCTCATCAATGATCAGAAGTCCAAGATTTTTAAATTCCACATCTTTTGAAAGAACTCTGTGGGTGCCGATCACAATATCTACCTGCCCCTTTTTGATCCCTTCGATGGTCTTTTTCTGCTGGGCAGATGTCCGGAAACGGCAGAGAAGCTCCACCTTCACCGGAAATTCTTTCATACGCTGTACAAAGGTATTGTAATGCTGCTGGGCAAGAATGGTAGTAGGGACCAGATAAACCACCTGCCGGCTTTCCTGTACTGCCTTAAACGCAGCTCTTAAAGCCACCTCCGTCTTTCCGTAACCAACGTCACCACACACAAGACGGTCCATGATCCTAGTGCTTTCCATATCTCTCTTGGTATCCTCAATGGCTGCCAGCTGATCCTCTGTCTCCTCATAGGGAAACATCTCCTCAAATTCCTTCTGCCATACGGTATCCGGTCCGCAGACATACCCCTCTTTCTCCTGGCGGACTGCATAAAGCTCTACCAGCTCTTTTGCGATATTTTTTACCGCACCCTTAACACGGCTCTTGGTCTTATTCCACTCCTGACCGCCAAGCTTGTTCAGCTTAGGCGTTTTTGCATTTTCGGAGGATCCTGAATATTTCTGCAAAGCATCCAGCTGGGTTGCCAGGATATAGAGATTACTGCCGCCCCGGTATTCGATCTTGATGTAATCCTTCACAACACGGTCAACCTCTACCTTTTCGATTCCACGGTAAATACCCAGTCCGTGCTTTTCATGAACAACAAGATCACCAATGGAAAGCTCTGCAAAATCCTGGATCCTGTTTCCGCTGTACTTTTTCTTTTTTTTACGCTTTTTCTGCTCTTTGCCGAAAATATCGGTTTCCGTCATCACTGCAAATTTGATTAGCGGATACTGGAAGCCACGTCTTGCGTGACCATAGACAACCATGATCTCCCCGGGACTGATGATACGATCCATGTCCTGGCTGTAAAAAGCATTCAGTCCTTCCTCTGAAAGATCCTTTGCCAGACGCTCCGCCCTGGTCCTGGAACCGGAGAGCAATGCGATCCGGTATCCCTGACTCTTATACTGAAGGAGATCCTTTACCAGAAGTTCAAAGCTGCTGTTATAAGAATCTACAGACTTCACCGTAAGATCAAATTCCCCATTGATCTTCCATCCGGAACGTCTGGGAGAAAGTGCGGATACAGCCACACAATTCCGTCTGTTCAGCTTCTTCTGCAGTTCCTGAAAGCCACATAGCCACTGCTCCGGAAGATTTGCCTCGCCTTTTTCCTCTCTGTGCATACGACTCTGACGGTACTCTTCCTCCACACCCTCGCCGTTTTCTGCCAGGTGGTTCAGTTCATCCAGAAACACCAGTGTTTTTTCTTCCGGAAAATAATCCAGAAAGGATACCATATCTTCTCCGTCCATCTTTTCTGCGGCCGGATAAATCGTAATTTCATCTACATTTTCCAGAGATCTCTGACTTTCCGCATCAAAGCTCCGGATAGAATCCACCTCATCATCCCACAGTTCGATACGCCAAGGATTATCCTCTGTCAGCGGATAGATATCAATGATTCCTCCACGCACAGAAAACTGCCCCGGAAGCTCTACCTGACCGGTGCGTTCATACCCCAGCTCTACCAGCTCTTCCTTCAACTGATCCAGATCGATCACACTGTCACTTTTAAAATGAAGAAGTCTGCTTCTAATCTTTTCCAGCGGCATCAGGAAATCCATACATCCGTCAATGCTGGTAACAACGGTCACTTCTTCCTGTTCCAGAAGTGCCCGGATCACACGCATCCGCTGCCGGATCAGAAGATTTCCGTGTATATCTGCCTGAAAAAACAGAAGATCCTTTGCCGGATAAAAATATACATTTTTGTCATAGAAGCGGTAATCCTCATAGATTTCCTTTGCGTTGCGCTCATCATCCGCAAGGATCAGATGATATGGAAAAAGCCCGGAAAGTCCATACATCAGATGGACCTTCTGGGACTCCATGCATCCGGAAACATTAAGAATTCCGCAGTTTGCGCCACAGCGCTTTTTTATTTCCCCAAACTCTGCAAGACCCTGCAGAGGATGCAAAAATGCTTCCATACAAACCTCAATTCTTAGGCTTTTTTCTGTTATATTTATTCATCGCCGCATCTACGCCCTCGGACAGGATCATCTCCACAGCCTCTGCCGCATCATTGATCCCTTCATCCACAAGCTTGCGATCACTGTCCGAAAAATGACCCAGCACAAAATCTGCCAGATCCCAGTCTTTCGGTTTTGCACCGACACCAACACGGATGCGGATAAATTTTTCAGTTCCAAGGCGGCGGATGATATCCTTGATCCCGTTATGTCCGCCTGCACTGCCCTTTTTGCGGATACGAAGCTGCCCAGGCTCCAGATCGATATCATCGTAGATCACGATCAGCTCTGTCTCCGGATCGATCTTGAAATAGCCGGACATCTCCTGGATCGGACCGCCGCTTAAATTCATATAGGAAAGCGGTTTCATCAGAATAGCTTTTTCACCGCCGATGATACTTTTTCCATACATGGCATTAAATTTTACGCCGCCCTGCGGGATATTATGCTTCTCCACAAGACAGTCAACGGTGTCAAAGCCCATATTGTGGCGTGTAGCCTCATACTGCTTTCCCGGATTTCCCAAACCTGCAATTAAATACATAAAAACTCCTCAGCTGTAATCTACCTATTTCAATGTCAGGCCTTCTTATGCCTTAAGGCATACAAATGCTCTGATCGTATCAGTTGAAATATACCATCTCATCAGCAAGTGGCTCACAAACTTCTACATGCTCTGCGTAAAGTACGATTCCCTCTCCCTGATATTCCATTCTCTTCTCAAACGCAACCTTCGCAGTAACATCCACCCACTGGCCTTCTGCGATCTTCGGAGCAAAAGCGCTCTTGCAGATGTAACCAAGAAATGTAGTATCATCTGCACAGCATGTCATGGCTGTTCTTCCGGGAACAAAGAATTTGCTTCCCATTCCACGCGGCTTCAGGGCACGTGCTTTAAAGTGAACGGTTTTTCCGACATAGCGGTCAGGATGATCCATGGAATCCACAAACCAGATACCATAATCCTCCGGAAGGATATCGATCACCGACGCATCAATATCAAATGGCATCTCATCCTCAAAAAGATCACCAAGCTCGCCCTCTTCATCCTCAAAGATGATCTCCGCACGCTGGTTCACCACCTTGATGCTTCTTCTGTAAGAAGGAAGCGGATCGTTCTCCTGGCAGCGGTTAAAGATAACCATATCCGCATTGCGGACCATGTCCATAAAAAGGGACTTCATATTCGCCATATAGACCTGGAATGTGCTTGCATCCACACAGGTGATATGCTGCTCCACGCCCCAGCCTTCCGGTTTTTCCATTTCTTCGAATTTACTTACCAGCCACATGCCATTATACTCAATGATCACCCGCTCCGGCTGATGCAGGATCTCCATTACCGCAAGTCGTTCCGGTGTAAGCTCTTCCTCACTGTCAATGCTCTCCACAACGGTATTGCACTGTTTCAGTGCTTCCTCATCATATTCTTCCTCACCCTCTTCGCAAAGGATCAGCAGTGTTTTTCCATCGATCTGAAAGTAATCCTGCTGCAGGGTAAAGCTCAGGAAAGAGGTCTTGCCGCTTTCCAGAAAACCTGTGATCAGATAAACGGGTACTCTGGTCTCTTCCATAAATCCATCCCATCAGATACTGTACGATTTAATGTACAGTATCTATTTCCTTTCTGTAACAATCTATATCTGTATTCCGCTTTGGCTTTGCGTCAAAACGGACATTTATTTTATCATATGCTTTATGCGATCCCGAAAAGCTCCTCCAGTGCATGCTCGTCAAGCTTAGAACCGATCACGCACAGACGGCCTGTATATTCCGGTGCACCCTCACGGATCTCAGTTTCTTCCGGAACCATATCAAAATAGATCCATGTTCCGTCTTCTGCCGGAAGCATTCCCTTTGCACGGAGGATGATACCGTATTTATCAGACTCGGAAAGTGCCTCAAGGATCTTCTCAAGTCCCTCACGTGTATATTTTTTAATAGTCTCACGGCCCCAGCTTGTGAAGACCTCATCTGCATGATGATGGTGGTGGTCATGTCCACATCCACACTCTCCGTCGTGGTGATGGTGATGCTCATGCTCTTCATGATCATGGCCGCAGC
>NZ_JANGAA010000069.1:0-254 GCF_024461705.1 Blautia sp. DFI.9.10 | reverse complement strand
TGCATAAATTCGATGGACGCGTCTTATATCCCCATAGCTGAAGCAAGGGGTTTTATGACGCATTGTATAAATAAATCCTTTCGTTTTGCTGTGGACTGTAAATAGAGAAACTTTTTTCAGTTGACAGGGAAATTGATGGTAAAGTATTTCTTTATTATAGCACAAAAAAAGTGGCTGTTTAAGCCACTTTTTACGATTATATATTCAAAACTACATACATGTTCTGTTGATGATCGTTAATCTTTTTTGAATCA
>NZ_JANGAA010000068.1:0-262 GCF_024461705.1 Blautia sp. DFI.9.10 | reverse complement strand
GAACAGACGAAATTAGAAATGTGGTATTGCTCGGACACGGCGGAAGCGGAAAGACGAGTCTTGTTGAAGCGATGCTGTATGTATCAGGCGTTACGAACCGAATGGGGAAAGTGACAGAATCTAACACGGTCAGTGATTTTGATAAAGAAGAACAGAAACGTGGTTTTTCGATCAGCACAAGTCTTGTTCCGATCGAATGGGAAAAGGCGAAGATCAACATTCTTGATACACCGGGATATTTTGATTTTGTGGGAGAAGTGGA